>DATFSI010000014.1:0-7586 GCA_035262705.1 Candidatus Acidiferrum sp.
GCGGTGGGAACCGCAGCAAGGAGACACATTACAAAAACAGCGAAGACCAGGAAGTGCGGCCACGACCAGCTGATCTGCAAATCTGGCGGATAAGCTTTTTCGGGCCGAGGCGAAGACGACTCGATTGCCGAGGCCTGGTCCAGCATTTCATTCAGCCACGGCTGGCGGGATTCTCCGCTAGAAAAGCGGGGCGTTTTTCGAGCGCCTGAAGCAGCGGCGTCTCCGGCGGCGTCCTTGGGCGCCACGGGATCCTGATCATGCGGATTCATGAGCGCGTGCGCCTCGCTGCCGTGGGCCATCCCTCAAGCAGCCCGGCCGCCACCAGCGGCATAAGCAATTCGTGATGCCCTGTGATGGCAAACCCCCTGGAGATTTCCCCGCCTTTTTTGCCTGCCGAAATCGTGGGCCGCTTGACCACGTTCTCGAGCGGCCGGTAATGCTGGATAAAATCGAAGTTCGCGGTGGTGATCGCTTGCAGGCGCGTTCCCAGGTTCCGCGCCACCGACACCGCTTTTAGAAAAACTTCCGGCAAAATCACCGCCGAGCCCCAGTTCAGGAAAACGCCGCCGCCATCCATCTTCTGCACTAGCGCGCAAAACAGGCGAAAATCCAGAAAGCTCGCCGCGCCCAGGGCACCCCCGTCCGCTGCTGGGTGCATGTGCGGAATGTCGGTCCCGACGGCCAGGTGCACGGTCACCGGAATCCTTAGTTGATACGCAGCCGCCAGCACGCTCATATCAAGATGCCTGGACGGCAAAATCCCGCTATGCAGGTATTGTCCGGCGGCCTCCCCGTAGCCAAGATGGATGCGCTGCGCGAGCTTCGCAATCTCATTGATGCCGCAGCCGGTCTCCTCAGCCATACCGAATTTTCCTTCGCCCAAGGACGCTTCCACGTCTTCGGAAGTCTGCCCAGCCAGCGCTATCTCAAAATCATGAATGAGCGCCGCGCCATTCATGGCGATGCCGCTGACAAATCCGCCGCGCATCAATTCAATGAGCAGCGGCCCCAGCCCGACCTTGATGACGTGCCCGCCGATTCCCCAAAGTATCGCGCGCTTCCGCGACTTTGCCCGGTGAACTGCGCCCAGGACTTCGCGCAAGTCCTGCGCCGCCAGAATTGATGGCAAACTGCCCAGGAATTTTTTAACGGAAGTATTCTTTCCTACGGGCCGAGCGAAGTCCCTTACGCTGACCTTGCTCTTGCGCGCGGCGATGAGATAGGTGCGCACGCCGCCCAGCAACACCGGTTGGATTTCGTAAATGCTCATGCGAGTCTCATCACTCTACGAGGAACCTCTACCCCGCGCAAGCCGCAGCCTAGGAAGCTTTCTGGTGCCCGTTGGCCGCCATGCCGCCCGAACCATTGGTTCCCAGATGCCGCGCCAGCGCCTGGCCTGTATAGGACTTTTTTGTTTTCGCCACCTGCTCGGGAGTCCCCTGCGCCACGATGCGGCCGCCGCCCGCGCCGCCCTCCGGGCCCAGGTCGATAATCCAGTCCGCCTGCTTGATCACGTCGAGATTGTGCTCGATGATCAGCACCGTGTTGCCCAAATCCACGAGGCGTTGCAGCACATCCAGCAGTTTCCGCACGTCGTCGAAGTGAAGGCCCGTCGTCGGCTCGTCCAGGATGTACATCGTGCGTCCGGTTTGCCGCTTCGAAAGCTCGCGGGCCAGCTTGATGCGCTGCGCCTCGCCACCGGAAAGGGTGGTTGCGGATTGCCCGAGTTGCACGTAGCCAAGGCCGACTTCCACAATGGTGGCCAGTTTCTGCTGAATCTGCGGTATGTTTTCGAGTAATTTCAGCGCGTCGCTGGCCGGCAGGTTCAGGACATCGTTGATGCTGTGGCCTTTGTAGCGCACCACCAGCGTTTCCGCGTTATACCGCCGCCCGCGGCACACTTCGCAGGTTACGTAAACGTCCGGCAAAAAATTCATTTCGATGCGCCGCAACCCCTCGCCTTGGCAGGCCTCGCAGCGCCCGCCCCTCACGTTGAAGCTGAAACGCCCGGGCTTGTAGCCGCGTTCCCGCGCTTCCGGCAGCATTGCGAATAGTTCGCGAATCGGAGCAAACACACCCGTGTAGGTCGCGGGATTCGAACGTGGCGTCCGCCCGATCGGAGCCTGGTCAATCTCAATCACTTTGTCGATGTGCTCCACCCCCAGCAGCATGCGGTGCGCGCCGGGTTGCTCCATAGAGCGGTACAGTTTTTGCGCCAGCACGCGATAAAGAATGTCGTTCACTAGCGTGGATTTCCCGGAACCGGAAACGCCCGTGACCACCGTCAGCAATCCCAGCGGCACCGACACGTCCACGTCTTTCAGGTTGTTGGCATGCGCGCCGAGAATCTGGATGTGTTTTCCGTTGGGGCTGCGACGTTTCTCGGGAACTGGGATCTGCGTCGTTCCAGCCAGATACTGCCCGGTAAGCGATCCCGCGGACGCTGCAATCTCCGCCGGTTTGCCCTGGGCCACCAGATGCCCGCCGGCGTTGCCCGCGCCCGGGCCGAGGTCCACGACAAAATCAGCGCGCCGGATGGTGTCTTCATCGTGCTCCACCACCAGCACCGTATTCCCAAGGTTGCGCAGTTGCTCGAGCGAATGCAGAAGCCGATCGTTGTCGCGCGCGTGCAATCCAATCGAAGGCTCATCGAGCACGTACAGCACACCCCGCAGCCGCGACCCGATTTGCGTGGCCAGGCGGATGCGTTGTGCCTCGCCACCGGAAAGCGTCGCCGCAGAACGCTCCAGGCTCAAATAGCCTAAGCCAACGGCCAGCAGGAAATCTAACCGCTCGGCAATCTCTCCCAGCGGCCTCCCAGCCACTTCTTTCTGCCGCGGTGTAAGCTCCGCCAGAATCTTGTTCACGGCAGGTCGCGCATCGCTGATGGCTAGCGCCGTGAAGTCCGCAATGGACCAGCCCGCCAGCTTCACCGCCCGCGACTCCGGCCGCAGTCGCTTGCCGTGGCACGCGCTGCACAGCGTCGCCGACATATACTGCGTCATCCACTCACGGTACGAATCCGAACTCGACTCCTCGAAATTGCGCTCGAGGAATTTCAGGATGCCCTGAAACCGGAAGCCCTTTTCACCGCTGGCCTTCCCGCCAGACCCCTTCTTTGTATCCGCGTTCGGATAGCCGTAGAGCAGAAGGTTCTGCACGCGCGCGGGATATTTTTCGAACGGCGTGTCCAGATGAAAGCCATGCGCGTAAGCGGCGAGTTCCAGCGTGCGTTTCAGAATCGCCGAACCCGATCCCGGCCCCAGCCCGCCGTCAAACAGTGGGCGCGTCCAATCGGTGATTATCTTCGCCGGGTCGAAATCGTATTTCGAACCCAGGCCGTTGCACGCGGGACACGCGCCATAAGGCGAATTGAAGCTGAACGACCGCGGCTCCAATTGCGGCACCGACAATCCGCAATCCGGGCAGGCCAGCTTTTCGGAAAATATATGCTCCTCACCGCCCACCACTGCGACTGCTACTAATCCCTGCGCTAGTTTCAATGCCGTCGCAATCGACTGCTCCAGCCGCGAAGCTACTCCCTGCTTCACCAACAGACGGTCAATCACCACCTCAATCGTGTGATTCTTCCGCTTGTCGAGCACTGGAATTTCGTCGAGCGGCAGCAACTCGCCGTTGATGCGCACGCGCACGAACCCGTCCTGCGCCAGTTTCTCAAGTTCCTTGCGATAGGCGCCCTTCCGCCCGCGCACAATCGGCGCCAGGATCATGATACGGTCGTCGGGCTTGCACAGTTCGCCGTTCAGAATCGCCTGCACGATCTGCTCACTCGATTGCCGCGTGATGGGCTTGCCGCAATTCGGGCAATGTGGCACGCCCACAGCGCTATAGACTACGCGCAGATAATCGTAAATTTCGGTGATGGTGCCGACGGTGGAGCGCGGCGAGCGCGTGGTGGTTTTCTGCTCGATGGCAATCGAAGGCGAAAGCCCTTCGATGACGTCCACTTCGGGCCGCTCCATCTGATCGAGGAATTGCCGGGCGTAGGCGGAAAGCGACTCCACGTAGCGCCGCTGCCCTTCGGCATAAATGGTGTCAAAGGCCAGCGAGGACTTACCCGACCCAGAAAGTCCGGTGATGACGGTAAGCGTATTGCGCGGGATTTCGAGGCTGATGTTCTTGAGGTTATGCTGGCGCGCCCCACGCACGACCAGTTTCGTAAGTCCCATAGGCGGAAAGCGCCCCCTCCACAGGAGCCCCTGGCGCCCAGTGAATAGACTGGGGCCAGCATAGTCTTTCAACATAGCAACACACGCGCACAGCGGTCAAGCTGGCGCGGGGGGCAGTAGTACCAGCCGGTGCAAAAGCGTTTTCCCGCCTACCGTTTTCTACCGATGGACCCTTTGCGCACTGTAAAAATTTCCCCGGGGGTAGTGCATTTTTACCGGCCTTTTGAGTTTAATCTGCTGAAAATGGGTGACTTAGAATTGGTCAGCGGGTTGCATTCCTCAGAAGCCGTGGGGGAGGCGAGCCGAGGATCCCTTTAGGGGATTGAGGGCTGGGCCGGTTCGCTCTTCCCCTCATTTTTTTGCCCGCGCAGTTCTATTACTCATCCTTCCAACTTTCTTGATTCATAATCTTTATCCTTAGTCTCCGGACCAAGGCCACGCATGTCGGTACTTCTGCAAAACGAAAAATCGCCGCAACCGTCGAACTCCCTGAAATACAACAGGATCAGCCCGTGCCAAAAAATCGAATCGTCGTTTTGTTCTTCCTGCTGTTCGTTTATGCATCCCGTCTTCCGGCTGCGCCTCACAACACGGAAGCCCCCAGCTTGATTGAAAACTCCCTGCGGGCCATGGGCGGTGAGGCGGTGCTGCGCTCCCTTGCAACCGTTTCCTTCAAAGGAATCGGCCATCGCTATATGCTCGAACAATCTGAGCGGCCGGAAGGACCCTGGCTCCTCGACTACTTCCAGATCCAGGAGACCCGCGACTTGCGCAGGGCCCGGCTTCGCCAGGTGATCGAATCGCGCGGCTGCAATTCCACGGAATGCTGGAAAAGCGCGCAGTGGTCTCGATCTTCCACGCTGATTGTGTCGGATCACGCAGCCGCGTCCGTGCAAGAAGGGACCGTCTCCGCAGGCCGCGCAAGCGCTGTGCAACTCGCGGAAGAGTCGCTGGCGCTGGCCCCGGAGCGCGTTCTGCTGCTTGCGCGCGATGCCCCGGACTTGCGCGTGGAACCCGATATTTTCTTTCACGGATTCACGCATCATATGGTCGCCTTCACCTGGGAGAAAAAACCGGTTCGCATATTCCTGAGCAGCTACACCGCATTGCCTTCCGCCGTGGAAATCACGCGCTCCAGGCCATACGAGTTTTTCTGGAGCCCCTGGGGCGACGTGACCACTCGTATCTCGTTTGCCTTCTGGATGCTTGAACCCGGCGGAATTCACTATCCGCGCGAATGGAGCTACGAATCCAACGGCCAGCCGGACTGGACGTTCATGGTGAACGAGCTGGCATTCAATCCGGCAGTGAAAGAGGAAGACTTCGCCATTTCCGAGGAAGTCAAAAAGAGCTTCTTCGCCAGGAAGCGCACTATCGAAGACCTTTCCCTGGGACTGAGCGGCTCGCCCGCGCAGGAGATTGCGCCGGGTGTTGTGATTGTCAGCGGCCTCTGGAACGTCGAGGAAATCCGCCAATCGGACGGCATCATAATCCTGGAGGGTCCTATATCCAGCGGATATTCAAAACGCGTGATCGACGATGCCCGGAAGCGCTTCCCCGGGCTGCCCATCAAGGCGGTCATCAGTACTTCCGATGCATGGCCTCACATCGGCGGCTTGCGGGAATATGCGGCCGTGGACATCCCCATCTATGCACTCGATCTGAACCGGCCCATCCTCGAACGCTTGCTGTCGGCTCCTCACCGTGTTGAACCTGATGACCTTGCCGCCGAGGTCAGGCCGCCCCGGCTAATCTATGTGTCGCACCGGACAAAACTCGGTGAGGGCGTAAACGCGCTGGAAATCATTCCTTTGCGCACGGTGACTGGAGAACGCCAGCTGTTTGTCTATCTTCCCAGCTCTAAAATCCTTTATACCAGCGACCTGTTTCAACGGGATTCCTCGGGCAATTTCTTTCTGCCGCAAACCGTTTCTGAAGCCCTGGACGTCGTGAAGCGAGAGCACCTTGAAGTGAATCTAGACATCGGCATGCATCTCGTTCCAACGCCTTGGACCGAGGTAGAGCGGGTTGTGGCGCTCGTCCCGGGCATGCCTCCATCGCCGGCGACCGCGGGCCCCTCAGCAAAATGACGCCGGCAAGAATCGCTCCCATTAACAAAAAGGAGGCCGCTCGGCGGGCCTCTTAGAAACGTAATGGTTTGGAAGGGTGGTTATCGGTCTAAGCGCGATGCTCGAAGCTCTCGGTGACGTTCTGCGTCATGGGATAGCGGATGCCGCGATAGTCGACACGCGAAGCGTAATCGCTCAGGGTCATGAACAGAAGCAGTGCTAGCCAGAAAACACCGGAGATGATCACCAGTTTCGTGCGCTTGGGCACGTATTTTGCGTGCATGAAGAAGAGCACCACCAGCGTGGCCTTAATCGTGGCGATCAGCAGCGCCACCACGATGTTGAACCGGCCGAGATCCACAAACGCGGCATACACGGTGATGCCGGTAAGCACCAGCAGCGTGGTGATGATCGCCGCGTAAACTCCCGGCGGAACTACGTGCTCTGCATGTTCTTCGTGTTCAGCCACGGATCGCTCTCCTACTTGTGCCGGTCAATCAGATACAACAACGGGAAAAGATAAATCCACACGATGTCGACGAAGTGCCAATATAGGCCCACAATGTCCACCGGATTGTTCCACTCCGCCGTGAACTTGCCGGCCACGGAATCCTTCAACAGCCACAGCAGCAGCCCCGCGCCAATGACCATGTGCAGCGCGTGCAGTCCGGTCATGCCGAAATACGCCGAGAAATAAAGCTGAGCGTGGGCCTGCAAATCCGGATCGGCCTTTTGCGCCTCCTCCAGCCGCTCGCCCTCTTCCTTCAGTTCCTTGACGTCAACGTCTTCGCATTTGCTGGGATTGTGCGCGCAATAGCCGATATCAAAGCTCTTCCCGGGGACCAGGTGGTGATGAAACTTCTGCGCATATTCCACGTACTTGATGCCAAAAAACACGAAGCCCAAAAGAATCGTGAGGATCAAAAAGATACTAATGAGCGTTTTCTTGCCCGTCTGCGCCGACCACACGCCCATGGCCATCGTGAAGCTGCTGGCGAGCAGGACCAGGGTGTTCGTCGCGCCAAGGCCCAGGCTCAGCGTGTTGCTGCCCATCGCAAACGCGTGGAAATACGTGTGCCGATTGATGGTATACGCCAGCATGATGCCGCCGAAGAACATCACTTCGGTGACCAGGAAAATCCACATGCCGAGCGTGGCGGTGTCCTTCTGCTGCTCCAGCGTCTTGAACTGCCCGTACAGTGTTCCGGTGCGATGCACTCCGCACTCCTCTACCGTTCGAATTCAGGCGCCAATTGCTCGCCTGTCAGCAAACCGCGGCGCGGCCGCCGTTCAGTCGTCCCCGTGAGCCGGCGCTACGATGCGCGGC
>DATFSI010000015.1:0-6399 GCA_035262705.1 Candidatus Acidiferrum sp.
AGCGGAGAGAGACACTAAACGGAAGGCTTAGGGGAGTAGCCGGGACACGCCAAGACGGGGAGACGCGGATACTTCGGGAAATTGGGATCCCATTGCGAGAGCTGGCAGAGAAGGAATTGGGAACCCTTCACGGATTGGATCTGCCGCGCGTGGTGGCAGGAAGCGCAAAGTCCCAAGCGTTTGGCGTCGGATGGAGGGTCAGAAGCAGGCATCGCGAAATCTTAGCAACGAAATTCAGTTGGACTTTGCGGGATCCGCCGGCTGCGCTGGCGCTGGCGGAGCAACGGGTTTTTCGAAGCGCGCATCGGCGATGGGGATATTGATTTCGATCTTGGTTGCGGCAATCTTCTGCGCTTGATCGGACCCAGCAGGGCCGGACTCAACCAGGAAGGGGTACTTCAGGCCTTCGACTTCGCGGAAGTCGCGAAAAATCGTTTCCCAGGGCACATCCTGGTCCTTGATTTTGCGCGTGGATTGAATCCTAAGGATGAGGCCGGTTGCGGGGTCGAAAAAGCAATAGCTGATCTCGCCGCTTTTGGCCGTGAGCTTCAGCTTTCGCGCGGGTTTCCCGTCGATTTGCTCCGTGCCGAGATATTCCAACTCATTCCCTTTGGCCTTGTAATCCACAAACGGGCCGTCCAGATCGCTTTCGTCTGCAGCGCCGCGGATTTCCTCAGGAGTCATGGGAACGATGGCGGCGTTGGGCACAAATGGGTTGTAAACCCAGCCGGCAGATTTACCGTCGTACACCCTCACGAAACTCTCGCCATTCAACTTGATTTCCATATGCATCTTGAGGGGCCGCTTGCGTTCGTAGACGAGAACGGCATCGGCTCCAGGTTGCAAAGTAACGCTGGCGGTCACGCGTTCGGTGCGCACGGCCTTGACCTTGTCCACGCCTCCGCGGGCCTTCAGATAGGCGCCGATCACGTCGTCCGCGGTTTGCGCAAAGAGCGTCCAGGGGACAAGAAGGAAAGCGGCGGCGAGAACAGGCGCCCGAAGCACAGCCTTTTCCGAGCGCGTGAGTACGGTCGCAAGCATATAGAAATGGTAGAGAGAGTTCGATTGCGGGTCAACAGCAGCGGGACACCCTGAGAAGCGCATTGACTTTGCCGGGCGGTTCGGGAGAAATGGAGGTTCCTTTTCGCCGACCGAATCTAGACCCGCGGAGATTTTTCTAGCTTGCCATGAACATCATCAATCTGATCTTTGGGAAACCCCTGAAAACTTCAGAAGAACGCGCCGAGCAAATCGGCGCCACGGAAGGAATCCCGATATTCGGCTTGGACGCGCTGAGTTCCGCGGCCTACGGACCGGAAGCCGCGTTGAGCCTGCTGATCCCGCTGGGACTGCTGGGCGTGCGCTATCTGGTGCCGGTTACGGCCGCGATTATCGCGCTGCTGGTGATTGTGTTTTTTTCCTACCGGCAGACGATTGAGGCCTATCCGTCAGGCGGCGGCTCCTACACCGTTGCGCGATTCAATCTCGGGACGTTCTGGGGATTGCTGGCCGCGGCGGCGCTGTTGGCGGATTACATTTTGACTGCGGCGGTGGGCATTTCCGCGGGTGTGGGCGCACTGATTTCAGCGGTTCCGAAGCTGTTGCCGCACACGATGGCGATGTGCCTCGGGATTTTGCTGGTGATCACGATTGTCAACTTGCGCGGAGTGAAGGACGCGGGAGTGGCCTTTCTCCTGCCGACGTATCTGTTTGTGGGCTGCCTGGGCATCACTATCGCCGGCGGAGTGATACGCACCCTTATGGCCGGAGGACATCCCATGCCGGCCAACCCGCTGCCGCCTCCGCCGGCGCAACTCGAGGGCGTGACCTTCTGGCTACTGCTGCGAGTGTTTGCCAGCGGATGCACGGCGCTGACTGGCGTAGAGGCGGTGAGCAACGGTGTGCGCGCGTTTCGCGAACCTCGTGTGAAGAACGCGCAAATCTCCCTGACCATCATCATTGCCATTCTGGCGGTGATGCTGGCCGGCATTTCCTACCTGGTGAAGATTTACGGGATCGTGGCCACGGACCCGGGAAAGCCGGGCTACGAGAGCATCCTTTCGATGTTGATTGCCGCGATTTTCGGGAAGGGTGTGTTTTACTACCTTTCGATCGCATCGATTCTCTTTGTGTTGTCGCTTTCGGCGAATACCGCTTTCGCGGACTTCCCCCGGTTGTGCCGCGCGATTTCCCAGAACAACTATCTGCCGCACGGGTTCGGACAGCGAGGCCGCCGGCTGGTTTACACATACGGAATCGTGGTGCTGGCCCTGCTGACGGGCGTGCTGTTGTTTCTTTTTGGAGGTGTAACCGACCGGTTGATTCCGTTGTACGCGGTGGGAGCGTTCCTGGCCTTCACCCTTTCGCAAGCGGGCATGGTGAGGCATTGGTGGAAAGTGCGCTGTGGGTCGTGGGCGCGATTCGCCTTCATTAACGGACTGGGGGCCTTCGTAACGGGTATCACAGTGGTGGTGGTGCTGGTGGCGAAGTTCGCGGAGGGCGCGTGGCTGACCCTGCTTTTCATTCCGCTGACGTTGGTGCTCTTTCAACGCGTGCGAGGTCATTACCACAGTGTGGCGATAGCCACGAGGTCGACCTTGCCGGTGCAGCCTCCGTTGCACGAAACTCCGCCACTGGTGGTGATCCCCATCGACCGGTGGAGCGCGATTGCGAAACAAGGGCTCGAGTTCGCATTGCGATTGTCGCCCGAGGTTACCGCGGTACACGTGGAACCCGGAGAGCACGCGACACTTCTCGAAGAAGATTGGCAGCGTTACGTTGTTGAACCTTACCGGGGCGCCGGAATGAAGCCACCGGAACTCGCGATGCTGCCTTCGCCGTACCGGTTTGTCGTGATCCCGATTGTCGAATACGTCTTAAAGGTCGCCGAGGCTCATCCAGATCGGAAAATCGCCGTCGTGATTCCGGAATTCGTGGAGGACCGGTGGTACGAGTATTTCCTGCACAATCAGAGGGCGCGGCTGCTGCAATGGGTTCTGATGGCCAAGGGGAACCGACGGATTTATACGGTGTCGTCGCCGTATTACCTGTCGGAGAAGGAGCGCATGGCGGCAGCTGGTGAATAGTGACTGCTGGTTGGTAACGAGTGGAAGAAAAATCTCTAGACGGAAGCGACAAACGAGGTAGCGTCCTTCACGTAGCCGTAGGCCATGCGCGGAGTATTGAAGGCGAAGCCGGGATTGCCATGTTTGTCGAGCAGGATGAGCCCGCCGGTGCCCTTGCCGCGATTGGCCAGAAGTTGCACGGCGGCTTGCGCGGCGCGCGTGGGTGTCGAGCTTGCGGGACGCAGAAAATCCGTGGCCGTTTTGGCCATGACGACGCGCATGATGGCTTCCCCGTAGCCGGTGGAGGAAACGCCGCCGGTTTCCGCATCCGCGTAGCAACCGCTGCCAATCAAGGGAGCGTCGCCGACGCGGCCGGGAAGCTTGCAGCAAGTGCCGCCGGTGGAAGTAGCCGCGAAGAGGCGGCCTTGCTGATCGATAGCAACGGCTCCGACGGTTCCCTGTTCGTGCCCGCGATGATGTTCGGCGGCATGAGAATCCTTACTGCAAAGGAGCCAGGCTTCGCGTTCCGCCGGGGAAATCAGTTCTTCGGGGTCGCAAAGAGCGACGCCGTGTTGGCTGACGAACTGTTCCGCTCCTTCGGCGATGAGCATCATGTGCGGGCATTTCTCGAGAACGGCGCGGGCCGCGCGAATGGGATTTTTCATGCGGCGCAGGCCGGCGACGGCCCCGGCGCGCAGCGTGCCCGCGTCCATGACGATGGCATCGCACTCGACGTGTCCGTCAAGGGTGAGATGCGATCCGTAACCCGCATCGAAGACGGGATCATCTTCGAGAACAATGATGGCGGCTTCGATCGCGTCGAGGGCGTGGCCGCCGTTCCGCAGAACGGTCCAGCCGGCATGGAGCGCGCGGAGACATCCGGCTTTGCTGGCATCAACGGCATCGTCGGGAATGTCCCACGCTCCGCCGTGAACAATGAGCGATGGTTGCATGGAGAAAGAGGATAACAGATAACGGCGAACGGATTGGACGGAGACGAAAAGCGAAAAAGAAAATGGAAAATAGAAAATTTAGGAAAACCGTGTTTTGGACGGGCTGAATTCCAATCAGATGAAGAAGTCGAGGGCAAAAAGGAGCGCGCCAAGGAAGAGCAGGAAGAAGCCCCAAGGAAAACGGCGGCGGGGCAGGCGGCTGACGGAATGAAAAAAGCCGGCGGGAATCACGAGCAGTCGCGACTGCGAGCGCGGCAGGTAGAAAGAGCCCGCGGGTTCAAAGCGGGAAAGATTGCGGCGCAAGGCGGAGAATTCTTCCTCGAACCACAGAGCAATTTCCTCGCGGCAACGCCAAAGATAAAGGCAGCCGAGCAGAAAAAGACTATTCCCGAGAAAAGTCAGAAGACCAAGAGCGGAACCGGATCCCCAATCAAACATGGCACCTCACCGCGGACGGAGCGGCAGGACAGAATCAATCTTCGTCGTGAATGGTGAAGAGGCGGACGATTTCGAATTCTTTTTTTCCCGCCGGCGTCACCACCAGTACTTCGTCGCCGACTTTGCGATTCAGCAGTGCGCGGCCGATGGGGGAGGTGGTGGAGATATGTCCCTTCTCGGCGTCGGCTTCCTCGCTGCTGACCAGCTTGTATTCGATCTTGACGCTTTTCTGGATGTCCATCACCACCAGGCGCGAGCCGTAGCCGGAGCGATCCTTGGGAATGTTGGTGAGATTCAACATGCCGAGGTCGCCCATGCGCTTTTTCAGTTGCCCGATCTTGGCGTTGACGTAACCCTGGCGCTCCTTGGCGTACTTGTATTCGGCGTTTTCCGAGAGATCTCCGTGCGCGCGGGCCACGGCGATCTCCTTGGGTAGTTCAACGTTGAGTTCGTGCTCCAGGGCGTCAATCTCTTTCTGGAGCTTGTTTTTGATCTTGGCGATTGGGTCAGACATATGTTTTCAGCGTCCGAGAAAAATGATGCGGAGTTCGGCAAAGCCGGACTCCGCTCTGAAATCATTATAGAGGGTTGAGAAATGCGGAAACAAGGGGGGAGGCTAACCGGGCGGCGACTGCGCCCCTAAGGGTCCCAAATGCAACAACTTCCGGACTGCAAAGAGGGACAGTTTGCGATCGATCTTGGGGCCGAGCGCTCGCCTCTCCAAACGAGGAACGCGACTCACTGAACGCGGAGTCCGACTTGTTCCGAGACCGTTTTTCCCGAAGCACCAGTAATCGTCAGCGTGTAGGTGGTGGTCTTTTTCGGAGTGACATTGAGACAGCGCGAATGCGAAGGCCACACGGCGCCAACGGGTGGATCAAGCGCCACCTCGATGGCGTTTGCCACGTCATAACAAAGTTGCGCGGACTCGCCGGGATGCACAACGGGGGGCGAAACGTACAAGCCGCGAATGGCGAGTTCGGAGCCGCCAAGTTGTTCGACAGCGGCGGCATCGTCGGCGCGGCGTTCGGCATCCTGGCGCGCCTTGGTGTGTTGTTCATAGCGGCGGGCCGACTCGTGACGCGTGAAGAGAATGAAAACCACGTAAACGGCAGCGCACAACACAAGGGCGGATGAATAAAGCAAAGGACTCCGGAGCGGGGATTTTGGGGAAGGCGATTGCCCTCGGAGAGGTGCGGACATAGACGCGGCGTCCCAGTTTCCGAAGCCATTTTAACCGCATGCATAGCAGACGCAAACGAGTCTTTGTCGACCGGAACCAGGAAAATCTTAGGAAGACAAATCGATAAAGACCGGCCACTACACAAGCCGCGGAAGTCAGAATGTCAGGTGCAACGACATCTGAATCTGGCGCGGGCTGCCTATCGTTTTATTGACGACGCCCAGGCCACTCAAAGTCGTACAGGAATACAATCCCTGATTCGAGCTGTCGCAGCTTGTCGGCCGTGCCGGCTGGCTGTAGACCTGGAAGTCGTTGAAGACGGGATTTTGCGAGACATTGTTGATGGAGATGTCGAAGCTGGTGGTGTTTGGTAAGGTTGAAGACCTCGAAGCTGAACTTGGCGCTGACGCGCTCCGTGATTTGCGTGGACTTTACCAAGGGCGTAGCCTGCGGAAAGGCGCCTTAGCAAGAAAGTTCAGCTTTCGGCAAGGGCCGGCGCACGGTTCCTCGCGCGAAGAAAGAACCAAAGCATGCCTGCGGCGAGATATCCAAGATAGATGTAGGGAAGCTTTCCGTAAGGCCCTTCGGGAACGGGATACAAATTCCCCACCAGCGCAAGCAGCATAGCTGCGCACGCAAGCCACGGAATCACTTGCGCGCCGGGGTGGTAAGCGCCGCGCTCCTTCAAGTAACGGGGCAGAGCGAGACTGACCAGCGCGTAGGCAACGATGAAACCGTAAGTAGCGAGCGAGCCCATCCA
>DATFSI010000016.1:0-4365 GCA_035262705.1 Candidatus Acidiferrum sp.
AGAAGCCGTCGCGGGTTTGCACGGTGAGGTCTTTTTGCTTCACGGTGAGATGGAGCTTGTGATAGCCGGGAGTGGCGTCGGGCTTGTCGGGAGTGTAGCCGAGGACGTACTGATTGCGAAGTTCGGCGTCGATTTCGGAGTAGATTTTGTCGAGGGGTTCTTTCTTGGTGACCTCGAAGAAGCGCGCGCCGGAAGTCTTGGCTATTTCTTCGAGAACTTTCTTGCCGTCGGGGTGGGATTGCTCGGTGCGGCGCGGATAGCCTCCGCCGCGACCGCCGCCGGGGTAGCCGCCTCCCATGCCGCCACGGGGCCCACCAAAACCGCCTCCTCCGCCGTAGTCTTCCTTATCCGCAAAGAGAATGCAGTAGACGAGGGTGTCGGCACGCTGCGCGGTTTCGATGGCTTCTCGAAGGGATTCCTTGCTGCCGTGGTCGACGCCGTCGGTGAGAACGATGAGCGCTTTGCGGCCTTGCTGTTTTTTCATTAGTTCGTCGGAGGCGAGGTAGACAGCGTCGTAAAGAAGCGTGCCGCCACGCCCGTGGCCGTGGCCGCTACGGCCGCCACCACCTCCGCCGGGATAGCCTCCACTGCCGGAAGACCCGCCTCCGGAACTGGCGCGGGAGAACTGCGGCGCGTGGATCTGATCGATGGCGGTCTGGAGTTTCTGGCGGGAAGAGGTGAGGTCCTCGAGGAGCTCGACTTCGCGATCGAAATGGATGACGAAGGCTTTGTCCTTGTCTTCGCGAAGGACGTGGTCGAAGAACGAGCGGCTGGCCGTGAGTTCCTGGTCGAGGACGCGGCGCTGGCTGAAGCTGGTGTCAACAAGGAGGCCGAGAGTGAGCCGAAGGTCGGATTCCCTCGCGAAATAGGTGATGGATTGGGGTTTGGTGTCCTGTTCAAGGAGGAAGTCGTCCTTGGAGAGATTGTTGACGAGAGCGTGGTGTTTATCGCGGACGGTAACGAGTAGATTGACGGCGTGGACGTTGACGGTGATGGGAGCGGGCTGTTGGGCAAGAGAATAGGGGAGGTAAAGGAGGTTGAGGAAGGTAAGGAAGTAGAGGAGGACCTTTGTCATCGGAACATTAGAGACGATGCGAGAGTAGGAAGATTTGTTGTCGAAGAAATGGAGGGGGCCGAAACGGGTTTCGGCCCCCTGCCGCGTAGTGGCGTCCCCGCGCGGGGGAAGTTTGGTTGCATGGTGAGGTATTCCCGGGAGAGGGGAAGAAAGTTCCCGGGGATTTGCTATGCTGCCTCGTTGAGAGGTGGCCACGTGAGGTATGAGATTAGATCGGAAAAACAACCGTAGTCGAGGGCCTGCTGGAAGCTGGCGCTAGGAAGACGGAGGGACATGCGAAGGAAATTTTTGATTGATACGGATACGGCGTCGGATGACGCGGTGGCGCTGATTATGGCGCTGCGCTCGCCGGAGGTGGAGGTGGTGGGAATCACTACGGTGGCGGGAAACGTGGAGGTGCGGCAGGCCAGTCGCAACGCGCTGTACACGGAGGATCTCTGCGGGTCGAGCGCGCCGGTGTTCACGGGGGCGGAAAAGCCGTTGCGGCGGGCGCATCAGAGCGCCGACTGGTTTCATGGGCGGGATGGTTTGGGGGATCACGGCTATCCGGCGCCGCGGCGCGAACCGGAGAAGAAGGGAGCGACCGAGGCGCTGATCGAGCTGATTGAGGCGAATCCCGGCGTGGTGCTGGTGACGCTAGGGCCGCTGACCAATGTGGCGCTGGCGCTGCAGAAAAATCCGGGGATTGCCGCGAAAGTGAGCCGATGCGTGGTGATGGGCGGAGCGCCATGCTGCGAAGGCAATGTGACGCCGGCGGCGGAGTACAACATCTGGTGCGATCCGGAGGCGGCACGAATCGTGGCGCGCAGCGGTCTGCCGGTGGAGATGGTGGGCTGGCATTTGTGCCGGGGAGAGGCAGCGTTGAATCTGGAGGAGATCGAGAAGGTGCTGGGATTCGCGACGCCGGCGGCGAAGTTTGCGATCGCGTGCAACAGCCGGGCGCAGGAAGCGTATTTCATGCAGACGGGAGAGCATGGGATTTCGTTGCCGGATCCGGTGGCGATGGCCGTGGCACTCGAGGAGCGCGTGGTGAGTTCGGCGTCGGCGCATTATTGGGATGTGGAGACGGAAAGTGAGTTGACACGCGGGATGACGGTGGTGGACCGGCTGAACGTGTCGGGAGACGAGAGAAACCGGGAAGTGTGGAAGGAGCAGATTGGCCGGGGGAAGAAGGCGAAGATTATCTGGACGATTGAGAATGGAAGATGGAAGGAAGAACTATACAAAAGGCTGAGGTAAAGAAGCAACGTTTAGGAAACTGGTCGGAAATTGGAGGATCCTGAAAGGATTCCGCAAAGAGGATGTTCGAGATGAGGTGTCTGCCCAAGACAGGTCAGTCGACTAACGCCGCTTTTGGGAAGCGTGGAAAATGAAGTACCAAAACGCCAGGGCAGGGACTGAAATGTGGCCTTTCGTACAGTAGAGGCCCGCAAAGCGGGCTGGTAGAAATGATGGTGGTCTGTGGAGGCCTCCATGAAGTTTCAAATCCTGGTGTTTTCCTGCATGCTTTTTCTGGGCGCAGCGAGCCCGATTGCCGGCGCCTCGACCGGTATTCGCATCTGGCACCGGCATCACAAGGATCCGGCGGCCAAGACCGCGGAAGCCCCGAAGCAAAAGGCCAAAAGGTCGCTTTTCCATCGCTCGCGGCCCACACGAGAACAAGCAGCAAAATCGGAAGCGACCTACGGCATGACGGGTCCCAAGTCGATCGGGCACAGGCACCCACAGCCGGGTCCGGCGGGCGTCGGCGCGAAATAAATTCGCATCCCACCCAAGAGTTGTAAGGCGCAACCTCGCTTCGCTATTGCGAAGGGCGACGGCGAGCGCGATACCACCGATGTGTCCCCCGATGGGAGCCAGCGGCGTTCGCCGCCCTTTGCCGGCTTCCCGCAAAAAAATAACCATGCACACAGTCTTCATCAGCCCCTCAGCCGGTGAAGATGCCGCCGTTGGGGGAGAGCCACTGACCGGTGTAATAGGAGCTGTCGTCGGAAGCGAGGAAGAGCGCGGTCGAGGCAATCTCTTCGGGTTGGCCCCAGCGCAACATCGGAACACGAGAGATGAGGGCCATCTTTAGGACCGGCGTGAAGTTTTGCGTCATTGGCGTTTCTACCCAGCCGGGGCAGATGGCGTTTACACGGATGTTGCGGGAAGCGACTTCGAGGGCAACGGAACGCGTAAATCCGAGAATGCCGCCCTTGGCCGCACCGTAGTGTGAAGCGATTGGAATCCCGCTGAGGCCGGCGACGCTGGACATATTAATGATGGAGCCACGATTCTTAACGGCCATGAGCTTCAGGGCTTCGCGAGTGCAGAAGAACGTGCCGCCGAGATGCACATCGATCATCCGGCGCCACTCCTCGTCGGTGAGAGAAGAAGTGACGTCCCAATGGGACTGGACCCTGCCGTTGGCCTTGAGTTCGCGGAATTGAGCTTCGGCGGTTTGATTGACGTAGTCGCCGCGGCCCCCGGTGTCGCCAATACCGGCGTTGTTCACCAGGATATCGAGGCCGCCGAAACGCCGATTGACTTCGGCGAACATGGCGCGGACGGCGGCGCTGTCTGAGACATCCGCCTGGTGGGCGCAGGCGCGCTCCCGCCGAGCGCCCATAGCCGCGACGGTAGCCTCGGCGGCTTCGCGGTTTTCGTCGTTGATGATCACGCGAGCGCCTTCGTTAGCGAAACGGATAGCGGTGGCGCGGCCGATGCCCGAACCGGCCCCGGTAACGAGGGCGATTCGTCCTTCGAGTCTCATGAGGTTCTCCCGATTCGCAGCCGGGCATTCACAATACATGAGTCGGGCAGTGCGTAACAATGCGTTTGAGGTCTCGTGAGGAGAGAAGTTCCGGCAAGCGGGGAGGATATCCGCTTCGTACTCCATGCGATACCCGAACGTTCCGTTTTCGCGGGGATGCCGGGCCACAACGCGCGTGGTGCGGCGGATTTCCCAGAACCGGGGATCCAAGTCCCCGGGCGACGCCTAGCCGCAGCTTGCGAGGGCTGGTGATCAGAAATCCGTCGTTCGGAATGCTGAGGGTTTCGGTCGCGAACTCCAAAGGATCCGACGCGGGTTCCCGGCAGTCGAATCCGACGGGAACGGGAAGCTGGCTGAACGGAGATGACGTTGAGCCACAGGAACGTCCTGACGAACGAAGTCGATCGTGGGTTGCGCCACGCCGCAGGCGACCAAGATGGCCCGCCAAAAATAAGACCCCCTTTGTGAAGGTTAATGGTCTGCAAGGCGCACTCCTTGTTGGCGTTAAATCGTTTGAGACCCTTATCTATTCGCC
>DATFSI010000017.1:0-31000 GCA_035262705.1 Candidatus Acidiferrum sp.
TATCCGTGAGGTTGCCTGATGACGGGAATCATCATTCTGGTCGTCCTCGTCGTGCTGGTGTTCATTGTCATCGGCATGTACAACAGCCTGGTGCGCCTGAAGGTGCAGTGCGACAACGCTTGGGCTGACATCGATGTCCAACTGAAACGCCGCTACGACCTGATCCCCAACCTGGTGGAAACCGTGAAAGGTTATGCCGGGCACGAAAAGGGGACGCTCGAAGCGGTCATCAACGCGCGCAATCGCGCCATGACCGCCAGCGGCCCCGCCGACAAGGCCCAGGCGGAAAACATGCTCTCCGGCGCGCTAAAGAGTCTCTTCGCTCTCTCCGAGGCTTACCCGCAACTTCGCGCCATCGAAAGCTTCACGTCGCTGCAAAATTCGCTCTCCGAGATCGAAGACACCGTGCAGAACGCGCGCCGCTATTACAACGCCGTGGTTCGCGACCTGAACACGAAAATCCTGCAATTCCCCACCAACATTTTTGCGGGCATGCTGGGCTTCAAGGAGCGTGAATTTTTCGAAGTCACCGCGGCCGCTGAACGCGAAGCGCCCAAGGTCAGCTTCAGCGCTCCCGGCGCCCCCACGGCCTAGCCGCATCGCCCGCGCAAACTCATGCCCCCGCGCGCAAAATCCTTCCGCCTGGGTGCCTCGCCCGTTTTTCAGGGTGCGGGTTTTCTCCGCTGCAATCCTGGTTCTAGCCAGCATCTCGGCTTCCTTAATTTGCTCGTAGCGTTTTTGTTGGTTCTGCTTTTTTCCGCCTCGCCGGCCGGTGCGAAAGAACGTCACCTCAAGAAATTCTTCGCCGAGATTGTCGTCCTTCCCAACGGCAGCGTGGATGTCACCGAAAACATCACCTTCCAGTTCGTCGGCGGCCCCTGGCATGGCATCAATCGCTACATTCCGGTTGAGTATGCCGGCCCGCGCGGCCTCAACTACTCGCTCTTCCTGGACGTAAAGGACATCAAGGACGAATCCGGCGCCAAACTCCGGTATGAATCCAGCCGCGAGCGCCATTACCTCAATCTGAAGATTTACATCCCGGACGCCGACAACAGCACGCGCACCGTTTCCATTCATTACACCGTCTCCGACGCGCTCAAATTCTGGCCGGACTTCGACGAGTTCTACTGGAACGTCACCGGCGACGAATGGAGCATCCCCATCGAATCCGCCGGCACGCACATCGTTTTCCCCGATGGGACCACCAATCTTCGCGCCAAGGCCTTCACCGGTGGCTACCGCTCCACGGCCCGCGACGCCAACGTTGAAATCTCGGGTACCGGCGTGGACGTGCAAACGCAGGGCGTCCTGCCGATGCATGAGGGCTTGACCGTCTCCGCGGCATTCGACAAAGGTGCGGTGCGCGAGCCAAGCTCGCTCGATATTTTCTTCCGTTACCTACGCAGCAACTGGCCGCTTGGGGTTCCCATCGTCGCGTTCTTCGCGATGTTCTGGTGGTGGTGGACCCGCGGCCGCGATCCCCGTCTGCGTCCCATCGCCGCGCAATATGAGCCGCCCGACAAGCTAACTCCCAGTGAAGTCGGCACGCTTGTGGACAATTCCGTGGACATGCGCGACATTACCGCTTCGATCGTCGACCTGGCCGTGCGCGGCTTTCTGACCATCGAAGAGAAACAAAAAGACCACCTCCTTGGCCTCACGCACAGCAAAAGCTACTTGTTCCATCTGAAACAACCAAGCAGTGCCTGGAGCGCGCTGAAGCCACACGAGCAGGCCCTGCTCGTCGGCCTCTTCGGCTCAGGCACGGTTAGCGACTCTGTTTCTCTCGACGACCTGCAAAACACCTTCTACACAAACATTCCCGGCATCAGGAACGATATTTTCGGTTCGCTCGTCGGCAAGGGCTACTACACGCACCGCCCGGACAGCGTCCGCGCCGGCTATATCGGCTTCGGCATCGTCGCGGGCGTCATTATGGTTGGCGGCGGCATCTGGCTCTCGCAGCATTTCGGCATGCAGCCGCTCCCCTTCGTCGTCGCGGGGATTCTCACCGGCATCATCATTTTCGCATTTGGCTGGTTCATGCCTGCCCGCACGCAGACCGGCGCGCGCGCCCTCGAAGGCATCCTCGGCTTTGAAGATTTCCTCGCTCACGTCGAATCCGACCGCTTCAACCGGATGATCAAAACACCGGAGATGTTCGAAAAGTTTCTCCCCTTCGCCATGGCCCTGGGCGTCGAGAAGAACTGGAGCAAGGCCTTTCAGGGCATTTACACACAGCCGCCGGGGTGGTATCAGGGCGGCAACTTTGGGCCGAGTTTTTATCCGTACATGTTTACGGACAACCTGAATTCCATGTCCTCGCTCGCCAGCACGGCCATGACTTCCGCGCCGCGCAGTTCCGGAGGCTCCGCCTGGGGCGGCAACGGTGGCAGCGACGGCGGTGGCGGTGGTTTCGAAGGTGGCGGCTTCGGCGGCGGCGGCGGCGACGCCTTCTAAGTATCTTTGCCTCTACCGCACATTGCCAATCCGAGCTGAGCGGTGTAGCTTGTCCGAGGCTGTTTTTTGCAAAGGTTGCTTCAAGCAAAATCAAGAATGAATCGTTTCCGCTCCTATCCTAAAACTGGCTCGGCCACAGCTATCTTGCTTCTTTGCGGCATCGCCACAACAGCCTTTCTTCCCAACTCTGTTCGCGCGCAAAAGGCAACTTCATCAGCTCCTGTCGTGGTACAGCCTGGCGCTCCCGGCCAGCCCACCAAAACGCTTCCGCCGGACACCAAAGGCACGCTACCGCCGCTTTCCGCCGCCGACGTCGAGTTTATGCAAGGCATGATCATGCATCACGCGCAAGCTGTCGAAATGATCGCACTGATCCCAAAGCACACGGAAAACCCCGATCTCCGCTCGCTCGGCGCACGCATCAGCCGCTCGCAAGCGGACGAAATCAAGTTTATGAAACGCTGGCTCGTGGTCCGCGGCGAACCCACTTCCATGTCCATGCCCGGAATGCCAGGCATGGACCGCTCCGGCAAGCCCATGGCGCTGATGCCCGGCATGCTTTCCCCGGAACAGATGGAAGCGCTGCACAAAGCCCAGGGCGGGGACTTCGACCGCCTGTTCTTGAGCGGGATGATTCAGCATCACGGCGGCGCGTTGACCATGGTCAAGGATCTATTCGACGCGCCGGGCGCCGGCCAGGACGCCGAGCTCTTCAACTTCGCCACCGACGTGGATACCGGGCAGCGCGCCGAAATCAGAATCATGCAGGCCATGCTGGATAGAAAATCGTCCGAGGAGAAACGATGAACCGAATGCTCCGTCTTACCTTTCTTACCGCGGGTACATTCTTCTTGTTATTGCCAAGCGCGGCGTGGTTGAAGGCGCAGGAACCCACTCCGGCCGCTTCGAAACAGGAACCCGCAAAGCAGGAATCCGCGGATGACGAGGACAGCAATCCGTTCGCGCCGGAACCTGCGAAACCCCTGCCTCCGGGAATGAGCGGCTCGGACGCCGGCGATCCACGTGCCCAGCTCGCTCCCGGCCTATATGACGCCGGCGAAGCCGCGGTGGGACTCCGGCACGTCGGGCTGCTCAAGAAGCCTGACGCCTTTCAGCTCGGCGCTTCGGATCCCGACGACCCGAAAGTCCAGAAAACCATCGGCCAATTGGGCATCGGCAACATGTCTAAAATCCCCAAGGAAATGCACCTCGCGGTGGCCCAGCTCGCTTTCTCGAACTCGGATATGGCCTTCCAGGGCAATCACCTGTTCCAGGGAAATTTCTACGGAATGGACATCTATGACATTTCCGACCCGGCGAAGACCACACTGCTTACGACGATGGTTTGCCCAGGCGGCCAGGGAGACGTCTCCGTCTTCAAAAACCTGATGTTTATGTCCGTGGAGATGCCCAATGGCCGCCTGGATTGCGGCACGCAGGGATTTCCGCCGATGCCTCCGCCGGCGCCGGGAGAAGAAAAGAAAAAGCGTATTCCTCCTGCGGAAAAGGACCGTTTCCGCGGGGTTCGTATTTTCGACATTTCGGACATAAAGAATCCGAAGCAAGTCGCCGCCGTGCAAACCTGCCGCGGTTCGCACACGCACACCCTGGTGATCGATCCCAACGACAAAAACAACGTGTACATCTACGTCTCCGGCACATCCTTTGTGCGTCAAGCCGAAGAACTCGCCGGCTGCTCGGGCGAAAAGCCCGACAAGGATCCCAACACCGCGCTGTTCCGCATCGACGTCATCCAGGTTCCCATGGCCGCGCCGCAGGACGCCAAGATCATATCCAGTCCCCGCGTTTTCATGGACGCGCGCACCGGCGCGATTAACAGTCTCCTTAGCGCCGGTAGCCATGAAAAAGGCCACGAAAAACCCGAAGAAACCGACCAGTGCCACGACATCACGGTCTACACCGCCATCGGCCTCGCCGCCGGCGCGTGCTCCGGCAACGGCATCGTGCTCGACATCAAGGACCCCGTGCACCCGAAGCGCCTCGACGCGGTGAACGATCCGAACTACTCCTACTGGCACTCCGCTTCTTTCTCCAACGACGGCTCGAAAGTCGTCTTCACCGACGAGTGGGGCGGCGGGCTGGGCGCGCGCTGCCGCGCGAATGACCCCAACAAGTGGGGCGCCGACGCCATTTTCCTGTTGAAGGACGACAAGCTCGCCATGGCCAGCTATTACAAAATGCCCGCCGCGCAGAGCGACACTGAAAACTGCGTCGCGCACAACGGCTCGCTCATTCCCATCCCCGGCCGCGATATCGAGGTCCAGGCCTGGTATCAAGGCGGTGTTTCCGTGATGGACTTCACCGACGCCTCGCACCCTATCGAGATCGCCTACTTCGATCGCGGTCCGATTGATCCCAAGATGCTCATCCTCGGCGGCGAGTGGTCGGCTTACTGGTACAACGGCTACATCTATGGTTCGGAGATTGCCCGCGGCCTCGACGTCTTCGAACTGACACCGACCAAATTCCTCACACAAAACGAAATCGACGCCGCAAAAACGGTCCATGTGTCC
The DNA here is from genome assembly GCA_035262705.1 of Candidatus Acidiferrum sp. Classification (GTDB taxonomy): domain Bacteria; phylum Acidobacteriota; class Terriglobia; order Acidiferrales; family UBA7541; genus Acidiferrum. Next base: position 4,998 of record DATFSI010000017.1, read on the forward strand.
GAGCTGAACGTGCAAAATCAGCAGCGCATCGAGTGGCCCGCAAAACTGGTAGTGGCGAAGGCTTATCTGGATCAACTCTCCCGATCCAGTGCTTTGCCAGCGGAACAAATCGACTCTTTGCGCAAGGCGATCGCGGGCGCCGAAAGTTCGCACATGAACAAGAAAAAGGTCGCGGCCCTGCAGCGCATGGCCCCGTCGCTCGAAAAGGATGCCGCCATCGCAAAATCCCCGGCGGAGGCATCGCGCCTGCGCGCCTTGTCGGAAATCCTTAAGCATCCCTCCGCCTGAGCAGTTCGGTTCGGAGCCTCGGCGCAAAACTAGCCCGGGGGGAAAAGGCTGCCGCGGGCTGTCCACAGATCTCCGCGATGCAACTTTGTGCCGGCCGTTGCGTCCAACCCTGAACCGCAAACTCGCATCTCTCGGGAGAAGCATGGACCGCCGCCGTTTCTTGTGGAGTGCCTCGTCTCTCTGGACCTTGGCAGGGTTAGGCCGTGCATTTGCTGCCTCACCGCAAGAATCCGCGCTGCAAAAGCGGGTTCGCGCACAACTAAACCTTGGCATAGAAGAAGAACTTACCGTCGGTGCGGTGGCTCTGGTTGCACAGCAGGGCCAGCTGAAAGTCCTCGAAGCCACCGGCTATGCCGACCGCGACTCCCACACCCCCATGCGGACTGACGCCGTCTTCGATATCCGTTCCATGTCTAAGCCCATCACCGTGCTTGGCGCTCTGTTCCTGGTGCAGGAAGGCAAGCTGAAGCTCGACGATTCGCTGGACTCAATTCTCCCCGAGTTTTCTCATCTTTCCGTCGCCGGCCAAGCCCAGCCCGTCACCGTCCCCGTCACCATCCGACAGCTCATGACGCACACCTCGGGAATTGCTTCTCAGCGCCCCGCGGAGATCGGCGACATCACACGCACCTTCGACCACACCCTCGCAGATGCCGTCGCGCTCACGGCCAAACAACCCTTGGATTTTCTCCCTGGCACGCGATGGGCCTACAGCAGTCCCGGCATTGCCGTTCTCGGCCGCGTTATTGAAGTCGTCTCCGGTCAGCCGTTCGCAGCCTTTATGCACCAACGGATCTTCGCGCCGCTGGATATGCAGGACACCTCTTTTTTCACCGACCCCTCGAAAGTCAGGCGCATTCCCACCATGTATAACCTCGAGAACGGTCATCTGGTGAAAGATGTAATGGACGTAACTCGCCCCAACCAAAAATATCCCGCTCCAGAGTTTGGGCTCTTCTCGACTGCCGAGGATCTGCGTCGCTTTGGTCAGCTGATGCTGGACCGCGGTAAATGGAAAGGTCGTTCCCTGCTCTCGCCTGCGTTGGTCGACGCCGCCACGCATCCCTACGTGATGACCACCATTCCCAAATACCACGCCGGTCTTGGTTGGGCCGTCCACACCGGCTCGGAAGCCGCGATGAGTTATGCTGCCACCGACGGCAGCTATGGAGCCTCCGGCGCAAGCTCCGGCTTGATCTGGATCGATCCCAGTCTCCAGCTGATTCGCATCTACCTGACGCACCACTTTGGCGACGGCTCGCTCGCCGACGGCAATCCCGTCATGAACGCCGCCTTCCCCTGCTGAGCCCGTGTTACTGCTCCACGCCGTACGACTTCAACACATCCTCTAATCGCACCACACCTAGCAGTCCGTTCACATTTCCGCGCCCCACCACGGGAAGTAGATCCAGATGGCTGGCACCCATGCGCTCCAGCGCATCTTCCAGTGAATGATCGGAATGCACGTGCGGAAAGTCCGCCGAGTCCACAAGATCTCTTACCGCAATCCCGGCATTGCTTTGAGCGGCCGCTTCTTCCAACTGTCTCCGGGTCACCACTCCGGTGATTCCACGCGCATCCGAAACAATCCAGGTTTGCAGCGCCCCCTGCCGCGCCGCCAGCAACGCCTGCTCGAGCGGCTCCTCGGCGGAAAGAATCTGCTCGGCGGGCCGCAGCAGGTTTCTCACTTGCCTCCGCCGCGGCTGGTGGCGCCCGATGCGCGGCAGGTGAATGCCGTCCTGTTCGGCCAACTGCTCGTAAATGGGTTCATGCTGCAGCTTCGACGAAATAAAGTAGCTCATCAGGTTTGCAATCATCAGCGGCACAATCACGGAATAGTCGCGCGTAATCTCAAAAATCATCACCACCGACGTCATCGGCGCCCGCACGATGCCCGCGAACGCCGCGCCCATGCCCACCAGTGCGTACGCCCCGGGCGAAGCGACGTACTGCGGGAACGACTGATGTGCCACGCTGCCGATCGCCCCGCCCAGCATCGCGCCCAGGAACAGGCTCGGCCCGAAGATTCCTCCCGCATTTCCCGAAGCGTAGCTGATCGCCGTGGCCACCAGCTTCAGCGCCAGCAGCGTCACCATCACTTTCAGCGTCAGGCTGTCGTTCAGGGCATCGCCCACGTACTGATAGCCCACGCCCATCACCGTCGGCACAAACAGACCCATCGTGCCCACCAGCAGCCCGCCCACCACCGGCTGGAACCACACCGTTTTCTTCGGCAACCGCCGGAACCACATTCGCGCCCGCAGCAGCAGCTGCGTGAACGCCACGGAGACGAACCCGCCTGCCACGCCCAGCAGAGCGTAAATTACAAGCTCCCAGGCATTCACCAGCTGGTATTGAGGCACCTGAAACAGCGGTTCGTTACCCAGCAGAAGCCGCAGCACGCCCCAGCTCGTCGCCGAAGCCAACACTACCGAACCCAGCACCGGCGCGTGCAAATCCCCAACCACTTCCTCGAGCGCGAATAATACCGCCGCCAACGGCGTATTGAATGCCGCAGCCACCGCCGCGGCCGCGCCCACGGGCAAAAGAGACTTCACTCTTTCCGGCCGCAAGCCAAGTTTCCGCCCCAGCACCGAAGCGATTCCCGCGCCCACCTGCACGGCCGGCCCTTCGCGCCCTAACGGGATGCCGCTCGCCAGCGTCGCCGAGGTGCAGAAAAATTTGCCCAGGACCGTGGGCATGCTGATATACCCATCACGCGCGTACAGCGCCGCTTTGGTTTGCGGCACACCGCTGCCCCGCGCATCCGGAAAATATTTATAAAGGAGATAGCCCATCAGCAACGAGCCAGCGACGGGCACCAGAAAAATCCGCCAGGCTACGCCGCCCGGTGGATACAGTTGCGCCGCGAATCGCCCGGTCAGCGCGATGAACGCGACCACGGCTAGTCCCACCAGCGCCCCAATCAGCAACGTCAGGGCGAGGAAAACCTGGTCCTCGCGTTCCGTAAGCAGTGATCGCCATGCGTCCAGTAGCCGGTCCCCTAGGGAACCGCCGTTCGCTTGCCCTTGATCATTCATTGCCATTCGGCTCGGTGGGTGAATCGGGTCTCACGCCCTCCAGGTAGGGAAAACGCAAAACCTGCTCACGACGGCGCTCTTCCTCCAGATGCCGCGAGCGCGCCTTCAGTAAGTCGTCCAGCGACAGGATTCCGAGAAACCTCTGCGTCTCCGCTTCGACCACCGGCAAACGCGTGATCCCGTTCTCTGCCATACGATGCACAGCCGCGCGCAAGGGTTCATCCGGCGAAGCGCTCACGATATTCTTGCGGGCGACGTCTCGCAACGTGTTCCGCGAATCAACGGCATCCTTTTGCGCTATCCACTGGTGCAGGTCTCCGGAAGTGACAATGCCCGAAAGTGTGCCATCCGGGGCGAGAACCGGCAGCAAATGTTGCCACTGCCAATAGGAAATCTCCGGCGACCGCAACGCCTCGCCCACCGGCGTGTTCTCCGCAACCGTGCTGGCGTCCGCGTGCATCACCTCGCGCACATAGAGCAACTCCAGCGGATCGACTGAGTACTCGCGGCTCAAGTGATACCCTCGCCGCGCGATTTTTTCCGTCAGGATTGACCGCTTCAGCGTCAGCACCGTAAACGCGTGCGAGATTATGCTGCCCACCAGCAGCGGCAGAAACACATTGGCGTCGTGCGTCAACTCAAACGCGAAAACAATGCTCGTGAAGGGCGAACGCATTGTGCCGCCAAGGATCGCTCCCATACTGATCAGCGGCCAGAAACCCGCCCCTTCGTTGGGCAAGTACATCGCCTCCAAGCCGCCCAGCGCCCCGCCCATCATCAACAGCGGCGCCAACACGCCGCCGGAAGTCCCCGAGCCGAGCGAAACCGCCCAGATGAACCACTTCACCAGCAGAATCCCAAGAATCACTTTCGTGGTCACGCTGCCTTGCAGCAGCGCCCCAATCGTGTCGTAGCCAACGCCCAGCGCCTGCGGAAAAATCAACCCACCCAGCCCGATCGCCAATCCGCCAATCGCCGGCCACCACATCCAGTGAATTTTGAGCTTCTGAAAAGCGTCTTCTGCAGCATAGACCGACATGGTCAGCAGGGCGGAAAGCATTCCCGCCAACAACCCCACCAGCGCGCAACCCAACAACCCTTGTGGGCCAATGTGCAAGGGATGCTCTGGCACCGGGAACAACGGGCCAAATCCCAGAATGTAGCGCCGCACCACCGCTGCAACCGCGCTCGCCAGCGCCACCGGGATCAGGCTCCGCGGCTTCCATTCGAACAGCAACAACTCCACCGCCAGCAGCACCGCCGCCACCGGCGAAGCGAACGTCGCCGACATCCCGCCCGCCGCGCCCGCCACCAGCAGCGTTTTCCGCTCCGCGCTCGTCAGGTGAAACAACTGCGCGATCATTGACCCGACCGCACCGCCGGTCATGATGATGGGCCCTTCCGCGCCGAACGGCCCGCCCGACCCAATCGAAATCGCGGAGGAAAGCGGCTTCAGGAATGCCACTTTCGGCTCCACGCGGCTGCCGTTCATGAGGATCGCTTCAATTGCCTCGGGTATCCCGTGTCCGCGAATGCGTTCTGAACCGAAGCGCGCCATCACGCCGATAATCAGCGCGCCTCCAACCGGCACCAGCACGCTCCAGTAACCGAGACGGTTTCCTGCGGGAGAGACCAGGGCCGTCCCCCAGTGCCCGTAATAAAAAAGATTTGTGAAGAGCCCGATCAGCCGCAGCAGCGCCAGCGCCACATACGCGCAAACCACGCCGATCGCCATGGCCAGCAGCGAAATCGGCAGCACCCGCCATGTCGTGGTGAAATCGCCAAGATCTTCATTGCGACGCGAGGCTCCGTCTATTGCAACCTTGTTGCCGTTGGACGCCATGATTCGATTTAATCCCGCCTTTCCCCTGCCACCTATGATTCGTTGCGCATTATTGGGATGCTTTTTTCCAGCTCTTTCCCGGTCCCGCTTCCAACAGCTTGCCGATCGCCGCCACCAGTGCGTGACCGTGCGAACGCAACTCCACAATCCGCTTGGTCACCACTTTTTCCAGCAATTTCTCGCCGCGCGGCTGCAGCGATACCAGCACTTGCCGCCGGTCTTCTTTTCCACGCGTGCGCTTCACCAGGCCGTTCGCTTCAAGACGGTCGATCAGCTCCACAGTGCTGTGATGACGCAGCGCCAGGCGGTCCGCCAGCGCCCGGATGCTCGGCTCCTGTCCTATCCCGAGCCCGCGAATCGTCAGCAGCAGCAGGTACTGCTGCGGCTCCAGCCCGGCGTCGCGCGCCGTGACGTCGCCCTCCTGCAGGAATTTGCGGATGAGGTATCGCAATTGGGAAAGGGCGTAGTACTCCCCGTCGGTAATCGTGGCGGCCATACGTAAAGTCTATCGTATTACGATATATTTTTCTACACAGTGTTCCAGGGTGCCACTAGCGTTTCCCCGGTGGCCCAAGCATGACGGTATCCGGTACGGCGAAGCGGTAGTTTAGAGCCGAATCAGGTGACGTGTGGGTGGGCGAGGTAGTGCTGGCGAAGGAGATCCTTGCCGTAATCATTGCCGTTGGGGGTCCTCACGACGCAATGGATATGCTGTTGGGTGGGCTTTTTCGGGTCCGCAGCGAAGCGGGTCAGGTTGGCGGGGCGTTGGTGGTCGAACTCAATGAGGACGACCGGACTCTGGATGCGGTAGTAGAAAGCGGCGTCGTTTTCGGTGCCGCCAATCCAGGCAAACCAGGTGTTGTCGAGGTGGCGGTCGATCTCATCCATCTTGAGGCGGGCATGTCCTTCGTCCATGTTGCCCACGTAGAGATCGATTAAATCGCGCAGCCGACCACGTGCGCCGTTGGTCAGTTCGTTGGTCCGCAAGCCGGCGTAGTCGAGCACCACATTGTCTTTGAAGGCTTCCGCCAAATTATTGTTGCCGGTTTTCGAAAAGTTCAGGATGGCTTGGCGCTGCTGCGCTTCAGGCAGGGCGCGCAGCATGGCCAGGCCATCGTTTTGTTCCTTCTGCAGGATTACCGTGCCTTTGTACTTGCCGGACATAGCGCGCACTGGTTCGGAACCAAAGAAAAACGGCGTCATGACCACCTGATCGCCCAATACGAAGTAATTAATGATGGCGTGATGGCCGCTGAACTGCCAGCCCCAAGGTTCGGTGGCGGAGGGGCGGCCAAGGATAGTGATGAAGTAAAGCCATTCACCTAGAAAAATGGGATCGTTCGCAAGCTCAGCGAGAGTTTCATTGAGTCGCATGATGTTACGGGTGAGTTCGAGGCCGCGTGCGCTCAGAGAAACCCGCAAGAGTCCAAAAGCGGCATCCCGCTGAGCTTCGTTCATTTCCTGGAGACTGACGCCGGCGCGCACGTAGAAGTGCTGGTTCATCCATTTGCGCCATTGAATGTCCTCGACATTAAACAAGGTACGGGCAAGTTGCACGTTGTTTAGTGTGGAGATGAACTTTTCCGCCGCGCTACGAACAGGCTCGGTCGAGACGCCCGTTGGACCGATGTGAAACAAGCCCCGAAGCGGGTCGCCGTCTGTGGTTATCCCGCGGTAAGGCGCGGCTAAGCCTTCCAATTCTGCTTCCTCCGACCATTGCCGGAATCGTGCTGCCATCACCGCCGGCGAATCGGTGTGCTCCTGTGCAAACGCATAGGGAGAGAGAACGCCCGCAGCAATGAGGGAAGCCAGGAATTCACGCCGCGAGGGATGGTGGGCAGAGTGCCGATGCGGTTGGACATGATCGGAGTGAGGGTGTTTGTTGGTCACAGTTGCCCCCGGAAATACAATTGCGGGCAACGTATCACGCACGGGAAGAACGGCGCAAGCGCGAGAGAAGCTCACGACCTCAGAAATCAAAGATCAGAAATTCAAATGTTGATCTAGCAAAAGAATCTGATTGGCGATGCGGTTAGGCTGTCACAACACCTTCCGGAATGCCTTCTGCGTCTTGTAATGCTCGTACCCGTTGCGCAAATAGAATCCGTGCGCCCTCTCGCGGATCACGTTCGATCGCACCGACATCCCCTTGCACTTCTTTCCCCACGCCCACTTTTCGCCGGCCTGCAACAGCAGGGCCCCCGCCCCCCGGCTTCGCATCATTTCATCCACAATCAATCCATTTACTTCCGCACGCCGTCCCACTTCCAGCAGCGGCGTCACACTTACATGAATCCAGCCCACCGCGCGCCCGCCATCTTCGGCGACAAAGCACGCCGCATCCCGGTCCTTCAACACTTCCCGCAGCCGCGCCTTCAATTCCTTCACGCTCGTGGGATATCCGAGTTGCCCGGACAACTCCGCCAACCGCTGCACGTCTCCCGTCTTTACCTTCCTCACGCGAATTTCATCCTTGGCTGCCATCGGATTGCCGCTCCTTCCGCCGCAATCTGGCTTGTACCGCTTCGCTGCGCAATTCCCGCAGCGCATCCGCAGCAATCCAGCGCGCCGCACGCGATTCGCGTTTGCGCAAGCGCGCGACGGCCGCAATCGCCGCGCGATTCAGTTTCCGATTGCGCTTGCCGATGTTGCGCAGCGCCCAGTTCACCGCCTTGCGCACGAAATTGCGGTCGTCGTCGGCCTCACGCTCAATGATTTTCAGGAACTCTAAGAATTTGCCGTCTTTCGCCGATTTATCGCGATAGGCAAGATACGCAGCCAGGGCAAAGCCCGCCCGCTTTTGAAATTCTTCCCTGCAGCACGTCCAAGCCACCGCCTTCGCCCAGGCGGGCGCGGCAAATACAAACAGGTGGCAGCAGGTACCGTCGCAAGTGTCCCAATTATCGAAATCTCTGACCCACGCCTCCATCTGCGCCGCCGTCACCTTCGACGGCTCGTCAATCATCCCCGCCAGAATCTTCGCGTCGTGAATCCTCGTCTCCCACAGCGCCAGAGCCAACTTATGATTTTTTCCGATTTTCCTGGCCAGAACATCGAGTTTCGGTTTCGAAACCCCAAACATCTTCACGGCGCGAATGCCGAACCGAGCCATGCCCTCCACGTTGCGTCGCGTCCCCGCCCGCCGCAACTCATCCACGACTTTGCTCGCGGTCCACTCACCAATCACGAGTCACCAGTTGTCAGTCACTAAAACGTCTTATCCGAATCAATCAGAATCGTCACCGGCCCTTCATTCACCAACTCCACCGACATCGCGGCCTGGAAAATGCCCGTTCCCACCGTGACACCGATCTTCCGCAGCGCTTCGCAAAATTCCTCATACAGCTTCTTCGCCAATTCCGGCGGCGCCGCGGAAATAAAGCTCGGCCGGCGCTGTCCCCGCGCATCCCCGTACAGCGTGAACTGCGATACCACCAGGGCGCTTCCCTTCACATCCAGCAGCGAACGGTTCATCTTTCCTTGCTGGTCCTCGAAAATCCGCAGGTTGGCCAACTTCTCCGCCATGGCCGCCGCCACTGGCGAGGTGTCTTCTTTCCCCACGCCAAGCAGGATCATCAGCCCCGGTCCAATCTCTCCAGTAACCTTGCTCTCCACGCTCACATTCGCGCGGCTGACTCTCTGCACCACTGCTCGCATTCTTCCTCTTCGTTTTTTCCTTTACCTGTTTACTTCATTACTTCTTTATTTCGTTCTTCGTGGGTTTCCTCTCCAGCATTCCCGGGAGCTCCGCTACGTTGTACGCAAGCACCGCCAGCACTTGCGCGCCCTCCGTCAAATCATCCCAACGCACGTGTTCCAGCACGTCCGCCTGCGAGTGATGCATCTTGTCGTAATCGGCCACTGCCTGCACGCACCAGAATCCCGGCACGCCCGCTTCGTCGAACGGCACATGGTCGGAGCCGCCTTCACTGCGCAACGACGGCTCCATGATGCCCACCAGCTCCGCCAGCGGGTAGAGGACGCGGCCCATAGTCTCGCGCACGTCGTAGTTTCCCATTAAGCCGATGGTCAACACCTTCCCCGTGCCGGTGTCGTGCACCAACATGCCCGAAACCTTTGGCAATTCGTCTTTGTGCGCCGCCACGTAGGCCCGCGACCCGTTCAAGCCCTGTTCCTCACCAGAAAACAGGACGAAACGGATCGTCCGCTTCGGCTTGACTCCGGCTTTTTGCAGCGCCCGCGCCGCCTCCAGCACGGCCATCGAGCCGGTGCCATTATCCGTGGCGCCGGTTCCCAAATCCCAGGAATCCAGGTGCGCTCCCAGAATCACTACTTCGTCCGGCTTCTCCGTCCCGCGAATTTCCGCCGCCGTGTTGTACACCTCCACCGCCTTCCCGCTGAATTTGCCTTGCAGGTTCAACTCCAGCTCCACCGGCGCGCCGCTGTCCAACATCCGCCACAACTGGAGGAAATCCTCCCGCTCGAGTATCGCCGCGGGCACTTCCGACGGCTTGTAATCTCGCGAAAGACTCCCCATATTCAGCAGGCCATACATCTTTTCCGAGGCGCCCAGGTACGCCGCGGCCTTTTCTTCGGCCATCATTTTCAGCAAGGCATTGCGCAATCGCGTCAGCGCGCGGAAATCTATATTGGGCTGCTCCTTCGCACGATTGAGTGGAATCGTGCCTTGTCCCCATGGCGTCAGGATCGGGTCCATCGGCGGCTCCATCTCTTTGGGCCGCTGGAAAACCACGATCTTCCCTGCCAGCTTTCCCCGATATTTCTCCAGGTCCTCGGGTTTCTCCGCTTCCACACCGATGAGTGTTCCTTTTACTGTTCCATCTGTCGCCGCCGACCACCCCATCTGCGCCAGCGTCAGTTCGTGCACGGCAGGCGAAGTCACGCGCCCCCAGGCTGTGCCGCGCGTCCAACTATTGGCGATGGTCCAGCTTTCCAGATGCGCGTTCTCAAGTCCCAGGGCCTTGAACTGCTCCTGCGTCCAATGGCTAGCCTTGTCGAGTTGCGGTGAGCCCGTCAACCGCGGCCCAATTCGTGTAGTCAGATAGGTCAGGTCAGCCTTCAACTGATCCCGGTCGGACTTCACCTGCTCCACGAGTTTCTTGTCCATCTCCGCAACAGGATCTTTCGCTTCATCCTTTTTCGCCGCTGCAGGCGAAGCGGCCGGCGGCCGCGGACGCCGCGGCAGCATCCCCGGAAGCTGCGCCGTGCTGTAAGCCCAGGTCGCCAGTACCTGTGCGCCTTGATTGATGTCGTCTTTCCACACCTTGTCGAATGTGTCCGACTGGCTGTGGTGCGTCTTCGTGTATTCCGCAATGGCTTGCGCGCACCAGAATCCCGGCACGCCTACTTCATCAAACGACAAACTGTCCGTGCCGTACTCCCGCGCCATCGTCGGCTCCAGCATTTTTAGCTCGCCCAGCGGCGCGATAACCTGGTCCACGATCTCGCGGTCCTGATAATTGTCATGCAGCCCGATGGCCAGCACGCGTCCCGTGCCGCTGTCGTGCACAAATACGCCGGAAATCTTGTCCAGCTCGTTTTTGTGCGCCTTCACGTATTCCTTCGACCCGACCAGCCCCTGCTCTTCTCCGGTAAACAATACGAACCGGATGGTCCGCTTGAGCTTCAGGTTGAGTTTCGCCAGCGCCCGCGCCGCCTCCAGCACCGCCATCGACCCGGTCCCGTTGTCCGTGCTGCCCGTTGCCAAATCCCACGAGTCCAGATGCGCGCCCAGAATCACCATTTCGTCCGGCTTCTCCGTGCCGCGAATCTCCGCCACTGTGTTGTAGACCTCCACCGGCCTCTTCGAGAGCGCATTGGAAATCTCCACCTCCATTTGCACGGTCCCTTTTTTCACCATGCGATACAGCATCCGGTAGCCTTCCCCGGTAACAAACGCCGAGGGCAGCGGCCCCAGCTGGAACGGCTCAAACGTAGCGTCGGTCATATTCAGCAGCCCGTGCGGCTTATCGGAGTCGCGCAGTATCGCGACCACGCCCTCTTCCTTCAGGAACTGGATGCGCGTCTTCATCACCCTCACAAACATCTCATAGGGATCAAGCGGCGCCGGTTGCCCCGGCGGCGGAGGCGGCTCTTCGAGGGGATGATAGATTTCCAGGTTCTGATCGATCTCCTTGGGCGGGGAAAGCGGCCGCGGCTTCTGGTAAATCACGATCGCTCCGCGCAACTTGCCGTGGAATCTCGCGTAATCGTCGGGCGTCTTTGCATCGAAGTACACCACCGGCCCACGTACCTTCCCGTGCGTGTTCGGCGCCCACGCCGAAGAGACAATCGTCAGCGGATGTTCGGTGGGCGAAATGATGCGCGCCTCGGCCTTGCCGCGCGTCCAGGCGTGCGGAATCGTGTACGCCTCCAGCTGCACGTTCGTCAGCCCGTACTTCTTGAACATTTCCGCGGTCCAGTCGTTGGCCTGCTTCAGCCGCGGCGAGCCCGTCAGCCGTGGCCCGACGCGGTCGGAGAGATACTCCAGATTGTCCATCAATTCGCTGTGGTCGCGGATTTCGTCGATAATCTGCGCGTCCGCCACCGCAAACGGATTGGTCTCCTCCGCCGCGCGCACCGTCCAGGCCCGCGCCACCACCACGGACAATACCAAGGCCACCACGACTGCAACCTTGTGGTTTTTGTTCATCCCTCTCTCCTAGGACTGTGGCACAGACACTCCTGGTGTGCAGCGGAGCCAGATCCACAATATCGAACACAAGCGAACGTGCCTGTGCCATCAACCATCTCTTTAAATGCCGCGTGAAACGACTTTCGTTGTCCTCTTAGACGTACCCCGCCCCAAAACTTGTTTCCGCCGCCGCGCGCTCGCGCCGCCCCGCTTCTTCTGGCAATTCGGGCAAAAATAACTGCTGCGCCCTGCCACCACGATCCGCTTGATCGGTGTCTTGCACCGGTAGCAAGGCTTCCCTTCCCGCCCATACGCCTTGTGGTGCAGTTGATACTCTCCCGGTTCCCCTTCGGCATCCAGAAAATCCGAAATCGACGAACCGCGCAGCGCGATGGCCTTCTTCAGAATCTCCTGCAAAGCACCATACAGCCTCTTGAGTTCCTCTTGTTGCAGCTTCGCCCCAATCCGCGCCGGATGAATCTTCGCCTTCCACAGGCTCTCATCCGCATAGATATTCCCGACGCCCCGCAGCAACTGTTGGTCCAGCAGCAGCGCCTTGATGCGCGCCCGCCGCTCCCGGATCCCCTGCGCAAACTCCTCCAAGCCGACCTCGAGCGGGTCGGCGCCGAATCTTCTCAATTCTTCCTGCAGCGCCTCGCCTGCAAGCAGCGCCATTCTTCCAAACCGCCGCGGGTCCACGTAACGCAGCTCCCGCCCGTCATCCAGCAGCGCCACCAGGTGCGTGTGCTTCGCGTGTGGCTCGCTAACCGCTCGCCGCATCATCGCCCCGGTCATGCCCAGGTGCACCAGCAGCGCCGATTCCTCTGCCGGTTCCGCGCGCCGCAACCGCAACAGCATGAACTTCCCGTAGCGCTCCACCGCGCGAATCTCTGCGCCTGGCAGTCGCCGCTCGATCTCTACCGGATTGTCCATGAAATCCGTCTTGCCCAGCGTGACACTCACCACGCGGCGCCCGGCAATTTCCCGCTGCAAGCCCAGCGCCACCGTCTCCACTTCCGGAAGTTCCGGCATCTCCGCACTCAATCCCTCAGCGCGGTGTCACCGCGCGCTCTGCGTTCTTCCTCTGCGACCTCTGCGTCAAATCTTTTCTTTGCTGATCACTGGCCGCCACCCCAGAATCCGGGGGCCGAAATTTCCTTCGTATCCTCTCTCTCGGCGTACTTCTTCACCATCGGCGCGATCTCCGCCGACTTCCCGATCAGCAAAAACGTCAGATTGTCCAGCGGAAAATGCTTCGCGATAATCTTCTTAGCCACTTCCGGGGTCACCGCGTCAATTCTCTGGTCCAGTAGGTTCACTTCGCTGTCGTCCTGTCCCAGAAACTCGTGCCGAGCAATCACTCGCGCCAGTTGCCCCGAAGTCTCGAGCGACGGCGGAAATTGCCCCTTGATATAACTTTTCGCCGAAGCGAGTTGCTCCGCGCTTACTCCCTCGGTATGCAATTTCTTCAAAACATCCAGCGCCATATCCATGGCCTTTTCGGTCGTTTCGTTGCGCGTGAAACTGTATATCGCAAACGGTCCCGGCTCCTTCTCTTTCGAGAACACCGACATCGCTCCATACGTCAAACCCGATTCCACCCGCAGCGCTTCATTCAGCATGGAAGTGAACCGCGACCCAAAAACCGTGTTCACCACGTCCACCGCCACGCGGTCCGGGTCCGTCGCCGCAATGCCCACGTTGCCGATCACGAAAAACGTCTGCGTCGCGTCGCCTTTGTTCACCAGCAACAGCTTTTTCCCTTTCACGGGATTTGCCGCTTCTATCTTCACCGCCGGCGCCGTTTTCGCCGCCCAGCCGCCGAAGGCCTCCGTAACTTTTTTCTTCATCTCGTCGGCCTGGAAATCGCCCGCCACAGCCAGAATCGTGTTTCCCGGCGTGTAATACGTCTCGTAAAACTTCACGATGGCGTCGCGTTGGATCTTCTTCAGCGAATTTTCATCCCCATTCATCGGGCGCCCGTAGCCGTGCCCGTTGTAGAGGTACCCCTGGTAGTAGGCGAACATCACCTCACGGGCGCTATCTTTCGCGGCCTTCACACCGTCGATCGACTGCGCCAGCAATTTGTCCACTTCCGCCTGCGGAAACGTCGGGTGCAACACTGCGTCTGAAATCAGCTCCAGCCCCTTCGCCGTGTCCTTCGAGAGAAACTCCGCGCCGAAGCTCGTATAATCCGCGCCTGCATCCGCATCGAAGCTTCCGCCGATAAAATCAATGTCCTCCGCAAACTGCTGCGCCGTCCGCGTCTTTGTCCCCTTGCGCAGCAATCCCGCTGTAGTCGAGGCCAGTCCTTCCAACCCCGCCGGATCCGCCAGCCCTCCCGTCTTGATGATTCCTGCTACATTCACCATCGGCACGCTGTGCTTTTCCAGCAACAGCACCGTCAACCCGTTCGGCAGCACCACCTTCTCATGCGGAGGCATCTGCAGTTTCTGTGCCTGCGCCGCGACCGCCATAGCCATCCACACCATCGCCAAGGCCAGGGTCACTAAAAATTTCCCTACACGCGCACGGTCATCCCGAATCCCCGCGCCTTTTGCGGGGTGAGGGATCTGCTTTTCTCGCTCGCTACTCACCGGGTCAGCGAGCGCAGCACAACCCATGAACCTCTCTATTGCCATCTTCATGGCTTAGCCTTCTCTTCGTTTTCCGGCAGCAGCGTGGCCACCGTGCGGTTGTCGGCACGGAAATACTTCTTCGCCACCCGTTGCACGTCGTCCTTGGTCACGGCGCTGTAATTCTTCGCCGCGTCGAACAGCTTCTGGTAATTTCCGAAAAACACCTCGTACGTTCCGATGGTGTTCGCCCTTCCGTTGATCGTCCGCACTTGCCGGTAAAACTCCGACAGCCGGAAATTCTTCGCCTTCTCCAGCTCGCGATCCGTCACCTGTGCGTTCTCCACGCGTTCGACCTCTTCGTATATGGCCTTCTCGCATTGCTGTGGATCAACGCCCTGCTTCGGTTGCACCTCAAAGAGCAGCAACGTGGGATCAAACGCATTCTCCGTTTCCGACTCCACGTCCAGCGCGATCTGGTCCTTGTCTACCAGCCGCTGGTACATGCGCGAACTCTCGCCCTGAAACAAAATCGAGCGCAGCACGTTCAGCGCATAAAAGTCCGGATTGTCCGTCTTCGGCACATGATAGCCGATCATCAGCAGCGGCAGCTCTGCCGGTTTGTGCACTACCAACCGCCGTTCGCCCAATTGCTCCGGCTCGAGAGTCGTCACCGGTGGCGGCGGCGCGTGCGAAGGAATCGGCTCCAGGTATTTTTCCGCCAGGGCAAAAACCTCTTCTGGAATGACGTCGCCGACCACCACCATCGTCGCGTTGCTTGGCGAATAGCCCATCTCGAAATGATGCTTCAGGTCCGCAATCGTCCAACTCTCGATGTCGCTCATCCACCCAACCACCGGCCACTGATACGGATGCGCGATAAACGCCGTGGCCCAAAGCTGCTCGTCCAGCACGCCTTCATTCTGCGCGTCCACGCTGGTGCGCCGCTCGCTGGCCACCACGCCGCGTTCGCTGTCAATTTTCTTGGCATCGAAACTCAAATCGCGAATGCGGTCCGCTTCGATGTCGAAAATCAGCCCCAGCGCCGAGCGCGGAAACCAGTCCTGATACACGGTTACATCGCGCGTCGTGTAGGCGTTATTCGACCCGCCATTCGCTTCCATCATCTTGTCGAGGTCTCCCGGGCCATACTTTTTCGCCCCGTTGAACATCATGTGCTCGAAAAAGTGCGAAAGCCCCGTCGTGCCTGGGCGTTCGTTCCTCGACCCAATGCGGTAAAACGTATAGAGCGATACGTTAGGAATCGTGTGGTCGCTCTGCACCAGGATCTTCATCCCGTTTTTCAGCGTTTTCCTAGCCACGGGATAATCCTGCGCCCGCGCTCCGCCGGCCCACAAAACTGCGATCAGCAGCACCGCCGGCGCCACCCATTTCCGGTTCATTTTCATGGTTGATCCTTACACACAACCCGTTTCCATTGGACGCATTACCCGCCAATTACGCTTTTGAGCTTTCTGGAAGGCCGGGCGGTCCGGAGAAAAGCTATCTTAGGGCAGCGGCACTCCCGGCGTGGCCACGATTCCGGCCATACGCAGGAGTTCCTGGTATTCCGCTTCCGTGATTGACGAGATGATCAGCCGCACGTTTTTGAGGAGCTTGGCCTTGCGCAACGCGGTATTGGCCCGCATCTCCGCCAGGCTGACCGGACGCGGCAGCTTTTCGAACGCTCTCAGGTCCGCTACCAGGTTCTTCCCCTTATGGTCGTGCGGGTCCGGGTAGGGGTCCCTTGTCACTTCGGCAATGGAATAGAGGGAGCGTTCGGGGGCGGAGTGGTAGCACAGCACGCGATCCCCGCGCTTCACCTGCTTGAGCGCACGAATAGCGTCGGGTTTCGCACCCGCACCGTGCCACATTTCCTTGCCCTTCACGAAAAGTGTGTCCCAGTGGTAGTGATGCGGGTCGGCGCTGAAGATCCAATAGTGTCGTGAGTGAGGAGTCGAAGTCGCCATCTTCACCTGAAGTCGTGGAAAATATACACGGTCGAGGAGGGAAAACCAAACAAAATGTGTGGGATAGGGTCAAACCATGTGCAAAAGCTAGATCTGCGGGCCGAATCTTTGCCAAAATCAATCTAATTATAATATTTCCAATAAGTTGAGACTTAACAAGGGGAGTTCGACAGACATTTTGAACTCTTGCACCTTGAATCCTTGAACTTTCCTCTCACCCTACATCAACAAAAATATCCTCTCCCCTAACCTCAATGGGGTAACAGTCCACTCCCGCCGCCGGATTCTGCACGGCCTTCCCATTTGTCACGTCAAACTGCCACCCGTGCCATGGACAGGTCACCACTTTCCCGTCCAGCTGCCCCTCACCCAGTGGCCCTCCCCGATGCAGGCAAGTGTTATTGATGGCGAATATCTTGCCCCCCACATTCGCCACCGCTACCGCTTTCCCCTCCACTTGCAGCTCCCGGATATTCCCCGGAGGCACTTCCGCCACCTTCACCGTCCGTATAAACGCCATCAAGTCAGCCTCGTTAGGTCTTCTTGCACTCCCGTAGCACCCAAACCTGTCATACCGAATCCCCTCGGTTTTTTGCGGGGTGAGGGATCTGCTGTTTTCTGTTCGCTGCTGTCTGTTATCTGCTCGCGCTTCGCCTATTTTCTATCTCGGTTGCGTCACCTGCGCAATCATCACGCTCTTCTTGAACTCGTCCGCCATCTCCGGCCGCAACCTCACTTCCGTCGGCCGCTTCGCCAGCGTCATATTGTCGATCTTGTCCTGCAGCTTCAGCAGCGCGTAAAACAACGCCTCCGGCCGCGGCGGGCACCCTACCACGTACACATCCACCGGGACGATGCGGTCCACTCCCTGCAACACCGAATATGTATTGAACGGCCCGCCCACTCCGGAACACGCGCCCATCGAAATACACCACTTCGGATCCGGCATCTGCTGCCAGATGCGCTCGATCACCTGCCCCATCTTCAAAGTCACTGTTCCCGACACGATCATCAAATCCGCCTGCCGCGGCGACGGCCGGAACACTTCCGACCCGAATCGCGCCATGTCGAACCGTGCCGTTGTCGACGCGATCATCTCAATCGCGCAGCAGGCCAGCCCAAACGTCAACGGCCACAGCGAACTCTTCCGCGCCCAGTTGAACACGTAGTCCACCGTACTGATCAGCACGTTCTTCTCGAATCTCTGGTCTATTACTCCCACCTCTGCTCGCCGCCTTCTCCTGAACCGTCCTTATCGCGCAGTATAGTTCCGCGAGTCTCGGCCCGTCAAAAAGATCTCGTCCTGACCCCGCTGGCTCGTCAGCCCCGCAGCCGCTCCAGGTTGCATTAGCGCGCTGCGTCTGGTTTCCGTTAAGCTTGCGTCCTCACTGGCTTGTTGCCGGGAACGTGCCAAGCAAACCCGGCCAACAGAACGGAGATTCCATGGCGCAATTTGTTCTGGTTCACGGGGCCTTCTCCGGTGCATGGATCTGGGAACCATTAAGGAAACGCCTGGAGGCGGACGGGCACTCCGTAGAAGCGCTCGATATGCCCGGCCTGGGCGACGATCTCACACCCATCAGCGAGTGCACCTTAGATGCCTCAGCCGCCCGGGTTTGCGCCGCATTGGCCGCCGGTTCCCGGCCCGCCATCGTCGTGGCCCACAGCATGGGCGGTATCATCGCCACAGAAGCGGCCGCACGCTGCCTCGACCGGTTTGCTGCGCTTGTCTACGTGGGAGCATTCATTCCGAAGGATGGTCAGAGTCTTCTCGCCCTGACCAAACTTCCCGAAGGAGCGGGCGATCAGGTACAAGCCAACATCGTGCTCGAAGGCGACCCGCCGGTCGCCCTCATGCCGGGCGCCGCTTCCCGCAAGGCTTTGTACGATTGCTGCAGCGATGAAGTTGTCGCCTGGGCCATTGCCCGGCAACGTCCGCAGCCGGTCGCTCCCTTTGCCACGCCTGTGTCCATTCCAGCGGGAGCCCTCGACGGACTGCAACGCTATTGCGTGCTTTGCCTCCAGGATCAAGCGATGCGGCCAGCGTTGCTGCGCCGCATGCTCGTCGAAAATCCCTGCGCCGATGTCGTGGAACTCGACACCGACCATACGCCGCAACTCTCCATGACCAACGAACTGGCCAACGCCCTAAACCGCTTCGCCACGCATGCCCTGTCCGGTGCCGGCCGCTCCGCCGCCAGCTGAAAACCTTCCGGTTACGCTCGCGGCGTCCATTATTTGATTGTCGCCGCGTTCCTTTCCGGCCCTGCCGTCGGATCCTGTTTCTTCGCAGTTTGCGTTTGGGCAAAGACGGTTGTGGCGGACAACGTAAAGACACACACAGAGCGTAAGCGCATCGTCAGCCTCCTGCGCAAGGCGATGGGAACTTGCTACTTAGACACCGCTTACCCTCGCTTGGAGCCCGCCTTTTTGTTGATTGGAATGTCCGCCAGGATTTTGTTTGCGAGACACAGGTCCCTTATCGTACAATTCTATCCCTGTTAACGCCCTCTTTGGAGGAGCCGCCGGTGAGCCGAAGAAACGTGCGCCCCCGAATCGTCTTTAGCCTTGCCTTTCTGCTAGCGCTAGGTGTCCGCCTGCAGGCGCAATCTCCACAGTTGCCGCCGCGCTTCGCGCTCGAAATTCAGACAGAGGAAGGAACGAAGCCCACTTACACCGTGGTTGCCCGAGGGCCGGACGATCGCCAGTTAACGACCTCCTTTTTCGTGCACACCCTGCAGCCTCTGCCGGAAAATTCGGCCGAAGCCACCGGCCAGGAAAAACCCACTGCCCTCGGGCTTGAGTACAAGGAGGACGGAGATGCTGTTTCCTTCGTCGCCTCTCTTTACTTCGGACCTCCAGCAGTGCGCATCGACAACCTTTACAGGCATCCTCACCGGCAAATCGGGAACTTTTCTCTGCGTCTGGAAGAGTCAGTGGTCCTCGAAGAGATGAAGACCTTCGGTATTCAACCAGTCAGCATAAAGGTTGTCAGCTCCCAGGCTCCTCGTTCGGACATTCAGGTCATGAGCAAAGTTCCCGGGCTGCAAATCGCTGTCGCCGGCGAAGATCGTGTCTTCTACAAGTTGGAGATTCACAACTTGTCGGCAAAACCCGTAATCGGCCTGGTGATCGCAAGGTCCTCTCCGAACGGCCGCAACGGTATCACTGCATACGACGAACGCGGTCCCCTGATTGGCCCGGAAGGAATGCACAGGTTACTGATGGATAAGAACGATTTGGGCTGTATGCCTCCGGATAATCCGACATTGGATCCGGTTCCCTGCCCGATTGTGCTCGAAGGCGTGCTGTTTGCCGACGGCACCCATATGGGCGATGATCCTGCCGCCCTCGCTTCCATGGAAACACTGGGAGCGGCCGCGAGCGGTCCCCGGCGCCACTTGCGGCAACAGATGCAAACCATTGCGGAAGATCAATCACTATCGGGCGAGGAGAAACTCGCCCGGCTCCACTCGGAAATTCCGAAACTTCCCCAAGCGTCCATTGCCTCCGCCATCGATCAGTTGCGTGCGCGTTACCCGGAACTCTCGGAAGAAGAATGGACGCGCATCCGCAGTTCACTGGCGGACAGCGTCCAGCGCGAAAGAGAGATGACACTTCACAGTCTTGAAGAATACGAAGAATCTTCGCGGAACGCCGGCAACGCGGAATCCCTGGTCCATTGGATGCGCCGAGGGGGGCTAATCGAGTAGCAGAGACCGCAGGATTGTTTTTCTACGCTGGTATCGTTGGCTGGTAATACCGGCACTTCCATTCGCCGTGCCGCTTTACCCAAACCTCTCCCACCACGAAGCGATACTTCCCGCTGCCCGCTTCCACTTCCGCCAGGTAGCGCATCAGCGCCGCATCTGAGCCAATCGGCCACGCTTCCATTTCGGTTAGCCGGTATCCGGAAATTCGTGCCGCGGCAATCTCTTCTGCTGTCGGCGGCCGCGTATGAAAACTCCCATCCGGATGCACCGCCGAATAATCCTCAGTCATGAAACTCGCGTGCAGGTTCGCTTCTTCCGCCATGTACGCATCCCAGATCCCCCGCACCTTGCCCGCCAGCGCCTCCGTCAGCGCATCCTTCCGCTTGAGTACGATTTCGTTCATCCCGAAGGTCTCCTCAATTCCGCGGTGGCACAGGCCCCGTTGCTTGCGAGAATTCTGCTTAACCCTGGTACCTCGGTGTCCGCTGCGGCCCCTGCGCTACCTCTGCGGTAATTCTCCCTTTTGTCTTTTGGGCATGCGCGAACTTCGATGTTCATGACCACTGGTCACTGGCCACTTCTCCTCACATAACCTTCACCGGGCCCAGGTCCTCTTTCATCTCCTCAAACGCTTTCGTATTCTTCTTCGTCCCTTCCCAGTTGTGGTCCGGATAAGCACGTTGCAATTGAATGGTCAGAAAGCTCCCCCGAATCACGCTCGAATCGTGGTTCGACCACAGCTTGCTGGTCGTACGGTCCCCGTAACGATTGATGATCAGCCGCGAAAAATTCGGCGCTTCCCGCGGATCGTAGCCGTGCTCGATCACGTTCTGCAGCCCCAGCCGGTCGGCCTGGTTTTCCAGTTCGCGCTGGTGCCCGTTCACCACCGACGCGATACCCATCCCGGCCATGAACAGGCCGACATCCCCAATAAACGCTCCAGCGACGATCCCCGCAATCGTCAACCCCACGCGTTGCCCGCGCGTCTCGTCCACTTCGCGCTTGTAATGCGCCTGCAGCACGTGCGCAATCTCATGGCTCATCAGGAAAGCCAGTTGCGATTCGTTTTGAATCGCGCCCAGCAGCCCCGTGTTGATAAGCATAGTGCCGTCCGGCAGCGACGCGGCGTTGATCTCCGGGTCCTCCACGACAAAAAATCGGAATTCGATGCGCCGGCTAGTTCCCTCGGCCCCTGCTGGCAGCAGTGAATCGCCCAGATGCGAGACGTATTCCTGCACGCTGCGCTCTTCCAGAAGCTTCAGGCGTCCCTGCACTTTCTTTCCCTGCCGGAATTCCAGGATGTTGATGCCCGTCTGTGCATCTTTGGCGCGCACCACCTGAATGTCGTGCGGCATTTTGTACGCATCCGCCGAAGCCGGCGGCTCCAGATCGATTTGCTCCGCGTCCATTCTTCCGTCTTTCCGCAACGTGGCGGTGTATTTCACATGACAAGCAGCGAGCTGTCCCGCCGCCGCGCTTCCGCCGGAGGAAGATCCCGTCACCTTGGTAACGTTCCATTCGCGCTTCGTATTCCCGCCCACTTCCAGCAGATATCCATCAAGCTTCAATTGTCCCGGCTGCCCCGCTGCGATCTTGTTCGTGTCCGCCGGCTCTTCCTGTAAATAAGCGGTCCCATGAATCTTCTTGTCGCTCTCCCGCAAATCCACCGTGATTTTTTCCGCGAAAAACTTGTGGCGGTCCAGCCACTGGCCCTCCGCATCCACCAACATCCCCACGGAGAGCTCTTCGGTCCTCATGGGGTGTTCTCCGCCGCCGTCCTGGCCGAACACATGGCTCAAGGCAGTCGTCTCCAGCCGGTCGTCCAGAATTTGCACGGTTTTGTCATCCAGCCGCGCGGTAATGTATCCGTGGAGTTTTACTTTGTTGGATGCCCCGGCTGGCGCGCCGTAGGTGAGCGTCAATGCCAGCATGATGCCCACGGCTCTTCTCGCCGAGACCATTGTTCCCCTGTGTTCCATTGTTACTGTGCTCATGCGCGTTCCCATCTCGCGCCGCGCTTATTTCTTTTGTGCGAATTCCTTCCTCATCTGTCTGGCTATCTCCTGGGCGGCGAATTTCGCCATCGTCTTTTCGTTCCAACTTGGGTCGACCTTCACGTGCACGTGAATGACGCACAAAGCTTGTTTGTCGCTGCGGCGGGTCACGTCCGCGTCCATCTTCAGGCTCCGCATCCCAAAGCCGATCAGTCGGCTCTTCACCACGCTGCCCTTTTTGTACTCGCTCACGGTACCGGAAATAACCACGGACTTCTCCGCGTCCGCATCGTCCACCGCTTCGCCCTCCCCGACCACGTCTTTCACCAGCTTGGACTTTTTCAACTCGTCGCGAAGCTCCGCATAAAAGTAGTCATAGAACGACGGCGTCAGCTCCACCCCTTCCGCTCCTGTGAAGTGGGTCGCCTCCGCGGTCTTGAATACCGGCGTGACATCTTTCGCCGTCGCGCTGCCTGCGGCAAGCGCAAGCACTAGAATCAACCAGCCTATTCGCTTCGTCATTGATAACCTCCGTTTTTTACTGGTCTGAATTTTCGAATTTCGTCCGCAGGCTAACGCGCATCTGTTTTCAATGCGGCTTGTCTTCCGGTTTGGTCGGTGCTACTGGCGCCACTTCTCCACCCTTTGACAGCAGCGTCACCGCATCCTTCAACTGCTGCCCACGCAGGAAATTCCGGGTAGCGTCTCGCAACGATTCCTCAAGGTCTTCCTGCACATTTTTCTGAATATTCTTTTTCCTTGCCGCGCCTTTCGCGATAGAAGTCCCCGACGCCTTTACCTCCGCAGTTTCCCCAGTCTTCGGGTTTTTCACAATCGCCGAAAACTCCACCTTTCCAAAAAAATCCAACCCCGAGCCTTCGGCCAACCCGAAGTGGAAAAGATATATGCGAATCACCAGGTCTGCCGAATCCGCATCCGCGGCCAACAGATTCGCCGACTTCAGCGACTCCTCCAGCGCCTCGCGCACGATCACTGTCGGCTGCCGGTCCAGAAAAATGCCGCCGCGTGAATGCAGCACCAGCATGGGCTGCGGGTTGCCCGAGCGGTCGGCCATTTCTTTAATCCAGAATTTCGGGGGATTGGCGAATTTTTGCGGTGGAACCGGCTCCGTCAGATGCACGCTGACAGTATTCTCCGGTTTGGGTTTTGGTTCGTCCGCGCCCTGCGTCTGCCAGGCGCACGCTATTCCGGCCAGGACGAAAGACAGCGCCGCTTTTCCGGTCAATCGCATGATGGATCTCCGCCGTCAGGACGATTCCCTGCTCAAAACTCTCTTTGTTTTCCCGATCGTAGACCTGCTGATGGATTTCCCGTTCAGCCGGTCAAGCTGGCTTGTCGTCTTGTGGGTAGCCGGAGGTCCCACATTGCGCCGGACACTCCCACTTCCGCAGTCTATCTCACTCTTTTCGCCCTTCAATTGTCCGCTCGTACAGTTGTCGCTACTGAGTCAACCACTGCTTGCGCACGCGGCACGCGGCCCACAAGCCGGATTGCCCCAAGCGGTTGCGCGCTTGTTGCCTCTAAGAGTCTTCTCTAAGCCGGTGCCTCCGTGTGCGTGTGTAGCAACCCAGGGTTTTTAGGGCGCCGGGCTTTTCTTTCTTCTAAGTGCTCTCTGTATCAAAAACGATTTCCGATGATCAACTAGCTTTCCGCCGCGCTCCCGGATCCTCGATCTTCTTTGCCAGCGTCTTCCAATATCCCGCCGGGCGCAACCGTTGCAGGATATCCACGGTCTTGCAGTCGCCCCCGATCAACACCCGCCCTTCGCACTTTTCAACACCCTGTAGGATCCGGGCCGCCGCGTCCTCTGGTGACGTAATCGCCACGCGGTCAAACCGCGAAACGCTTTCGCTGTGCAGCGATGCCGAAGCCTTCGCTCCCGGCCGTGCGTGCTTCGCAATCGGCGTGCGGATGCCTCCCGGATGCACGCTGGTCACGAAAATATTCGTTCCTTCCATCTCGTGCCGCAGCGACTCGGTAAAGCCGCGCACCGCAAACTTGCTCGCGCAATACGCCGTCTGCCCCACCGCTCCCACCAGCCCGAAAATGCTCGATGTATTAACGATGTGCGCCCGCTTTTCCTTCTTCAGCAGCGGCAAGAAGTAGTGCGTCCCGTAAATCACGCCCCAAAAATTAATGTCCATCAACCAACGAATGTCCTCGATGGAGAGTTCCTCGAAATGCCCCAGCAGCGCCACGCCCGCGTTGTTGAACAGCACCGTTGCGCGCCCGTGTTCGGCCGCCACCTCCTCCGCAAACGCTTTCACCCGCGCCTCTTCGGCCACATTCACGATGTGCTGCGTCACTTTTCCCGTCGCTGACCCAAGTAGGCTCACCGTTTCCGCCAGCGCCTTTTCATTCACATCCGAAAGCGCCAGTCCCGAACCCTTCGCCGCCAGTTGTTGCGCCAGGCAGCGTCCCATGCCCGACCCGGCTCCCGTAATCACCGCTACGCCTTTGCTTAGAAATGACATAAAACACCCACACCTTTGGATTTACCGCCAGCGTGCCAGCATTTTCTCTCGCCGGCCTCATTCGCGCAAAATCTCTCAGCCTGGACTCATACCACACTGGCCCCTGCCCGGCCAGCACCACGGTCACATCCCCACGTGACCCGGTGGCGCGGGCACTCCTGCCTGGGCAGCCGTCATGCGCCAAGGTTCGATTAAACTTGGCTCTTAGGATCTGACGCTGAGGGTGCCCACCCTTGGTTTGTAAGGGTGGGTCTTCACTCGAAAGCAAAGGACGGTTTCAAGGCGCAGGTTTTTCTTTCTTCTCCGTGGCTCTCCGCACTTCTCGGCGGCCTCTGCGTTAACCCTGCGCTACTTTTTCATCCCGTGAACCAGCAGCGCTCCCTCCGCCTTAAACGCCCGCAACTGTTCGGCATCCCGAAACCATCGCCCTGTATACGTCTCCGGCGACGGCGATGCATCCACGACGCGCCCGTCGGTCACCTGCATGAATCCCGCCGCGCGCATCATCTCCATCCATTCGGCAGCTGCCAACAATTGCGTCCTCACCGCCAGTAGCGGACCCCACTGATGGCAATGGACATTGTCGCGGTAATAGTTGATCAGGATCCACACCGCGCCGCCGGGCCCCAACACGCGAAAAATCTCGCGGATCCCCGCCGCCGGCTCCAGCCAATAATATGCCGACTCCACCGAAATCGCGTGATGGAAAAAATTCGCCTCCCACGGAATCTCCGCCACCTCTCCGTTCACATACAAAATGTTCGTGTGTTCCGCGCTCGTCCGCCGCGCCACCCGGATCATCTCATCCGAAATATCCATTCCAACCACGCGCCCCTCTGGCGCCACCTTCGCCAGCCTCCGCGAAAGCCATCCCGACCCGCATCCCACGTCCAGGAGGTTGTCTCCCGGCGCGATGCGCATCTTCTCGAGCACCGGCAGCACAATCGGCAGGTGGTCGCGCTCCATCCCTTCCCCGCGCCCCACCTCCGCCCACCGGTTAAACTCCTCGCGGAGATTTTCCCTTGTGGATTCACTCATGGTGTCGAATCAATCGTGGGCAGGCATAAAGCGCCTTTCCAATGAGACCTTGGATTTTGGCTAGTTGGATCTGAATAAGGCTAGCGACCCGCGCCCTGCACCTTCACCAGTAGCTCCGCAAACTTCTGTTTCCGCTCCGCCTGGTCTTTCCCGCTCTCTGCTTCCGCTAACTGCGTGATGTTCATCGAGCAGAACTTCGGCCCGCACATCGAGCAGAACTTCGCTTCTTTATAAAAATCGTCGGGGAGATTCTCGTCGTGCATCGCCCGCGCTGTCTCCGGGTCCAGTGACAGCTCAAACTGCTTGTTCCAGTCAAACAAAAACCGCGCATAGCTCAGTGCGTCGTCGCGGTCCCGCGCCCCCGGACGCTGCCGCGCCACGTCCGCCGCGTGCGCCGCGATCTTGTACGCGATCACGCCCTGCTTCACG
>DATFSI010000018.1:0-16945 GCA_035262705.1 Candidatus Acidiferrum sp.
TGGCCGAAGGCCTGAACGCGCTGTTCTCCACCATCAAGCATGAGAAACTTGCCACGCAAAGAAAAAGTGCGTGAGCTCCGCCATTAGCACAGGCTTCAGCCTGTGCTCTTCACAATGAATTCCATCCTCCCCGCAAAATCCACGGGGAGGATGGGATATCCTAAAGTTCCTCTAACTACAAATGTCTGGAACCAATCAGTTGTCGATTCTGCTGTCGAAACGGTGTTGCCGGACTGCAGCTGCCAATGCACGGCGATCGTTAGGTGCTCGCCGACGACGACACTGAAATACGCTCACCCGGCCGCTGACGTGGGCGATGTCCGTAGTAAAGGTGATTTTGTTGTGTCCGCAGTTGGTAGTGTCGTCGGTGATCATTTGCGCGTCGGAGTGTTGAGCGTCGACGCGGAGCGCGCCCGAAGGCCCGTAGGGCAAAATCGGCCGCCTGAAGTGGCCGTTAAGGGCGCGGCGATAGCAGAGCGGGTGCGGAACGCTCTGCTATTGCAAAGCAATGGATGCCGGAGGCAGGGCGTCGGATGTGTTTGCTACGCGAGGAGACAGCAGGCGAACCGTCAAAAAGACAGCCGGAAAAAAACAGGCCAGGAAGCCGAGAACCCACATAAGAGCGCCGGCAAGGATCTGATCCTGAAGGGGCGAGGTCCCGAAGACAGGCGGGGCTTGGAGATAATAAGGATAAAGGACGCGGTCGGAAAAGGTAAGAAACGCTGCGAGCGTGCTGCCGGGAAACATACCAAGGAACAGATAAAGCGGAATAGACCATCGCGGCCAGCGGGGCTCCGACGGAAACGGCTGAACCACCGGCCACCAGAAAAGTATCGACGAAAATAAAAAGCAGGCGTGCTCCACGTCATGCCAGCCGTCCGACCGCAGCGCCAGATCAAAGAGAAATGGAACGTGCCAGGCGATGAGCGCAATGGCCGCCAGAATCCAGCAACTGGCGGGATGGGTCAAAGCTTTTCCGAAGGCTTGCAGCGGTGGCCAGCGGAGCAACGGGCCAAACACAGACCGGACAAACGACTGCGGCAGCCCGTGAAGAAGAGGAAGCGCGGGAGCCCCCAAAAGCACGAGCGGAGGAACCACGAGCATCAGCAGGATGTGCTGGATCATGTGCACGGAGAGAGAAGATTCATCGAAAGCCGCAAGTGGCGAGCCGATGGCGATCCAAAGCGAAAACATCCCGCCAGCAAAGGCACACACACACTTCGCACCGAAAGTGAAAGGCCAAGCGCGGCGCAGAACGAGCCACCCGCGGAAATACACAACCACCGTGAGGAGAATGGCCACGTCAACGCCGACGGGCGCCGACCATTCAGCAAGCACGGATTGCGCGGCAGGCGACATGGGTGAGTTACGGATTCGTCGCCTTTGGGGGCGGTGCCTCGGATTGCGTCACTTGCACGCGAGAAGCATCGCGCG
This sequence comes from Candidatus Acidiferrum sp., assembly GCA_035262705.1. Classification (GTDB taxonomy): domain Bacteria; phylum Acidobacteriota; class Terriglobia; order Acidiferrales; family UBA7541; genus Acidiferrum. Next base: position 1,435 of record DATFSI010000018.1, read on the forward strand.
CAGGACGTCGCCCGGCGGGATACAGCGTCTTAAGGAAGGCGATGAGCGCGGTGGTCTCCGCGGGACTCAGATTTTTTCCGTAGGCGGGCATGTTGCCCCCGCCTTGAATCACCTGGCGAATCATCTGGTCTTCGGTCTGGATGAGCGCGATCTGGTCGAGCGCCGGACCACGCTTCCCGCCTTCGTTGCCAAGCGAATGGCAGTTGTGGCATTGCTTTAGCTGAAACACGGCAGCGCCCTGGCGCTCCAGTGCTGAGCGCCCCTGCAAGTATTGCGGCGGGATGGGATTACCACTCCAGGCGTCCATCACCGGACTCCAGGGAGCATTAACGGCGAGATTCGTGAAGGTACCGAGAACGACGGCAACGAGAAGAATCGTCAGCACGGCCAGCGGCCGGCGCCGCCAGCTTTTTTCGCCTTCACCAAAGAGAAACGGGAGAAGCAGAAGAAAGATGATGCCTAGGACGGGACCGATGAGGAGAAAGGGGGTTTCCAGATTTGCAGGAAGCAATGAAAGCAGCGCATAAAGCCAAAGGAAAAAATAATCCGGACGCGGCGCTGTTTGAATAATCGTAGGATCCGGCCGGCCGGAAGGGCCGAACGGCCCGAAGTACGCCGCGCAGGCGGCGAGCGCCAGAAGAACCGCGGCCGCGAAGAAAAGGTCTTTCCAAACGGCGGCCGGGAAAAACGGAATGCCGTCCTTCTGCGTGAGCTCGTGATACTCCTTAACATACGTGGCCTTGCGCACGAGGCGCCCGGGCATGGGCCAGTCGTTTATACCGAGCTTCAAAACCATCAGCAGGTGCAGGCCAATGAGCGCAATCAGCAGCCCCGGAATGACGAAAACGTGCAGCGCGAAAAATCGCGAAAGCGTGGCGCCGGCGATGATCGGCCCTCCGAGCAGCAGTTTTACAATCCATGGCCCCATCACCGGCACGCGGCTGGAGATGGATGCGCCGATGCCCAGGCCCCAGAAAGCGTCCTGGTCGAAACGCAGCACCTGCCCGGAAAAGGCCATGCCCAGAGTCATCAGCAAAAGAAAAATGCCGACAATCCAGGTGAGCTCGCGGGGATATTTGTACGCGCCGAAAAGAAATACCTGCACCATGTGAAGCAGCACGATGGCGATCATGAAGTTGGAGCCCCATCCATGCAGCGCGCGAATAAACCAGCCGAGATTGATGTTGAAATTTAAGGTCTGCAGGCTGTTCCACGCTTCGCTGGCTGTCGGCGCGTAGATCAAAGCGAGAAGAATGCCGGTGATCACCTGGATGCAAAACACCACCAGCGCCGCGCTCCCGAAAACGTAAAACCAGCTGGCCGTTTCGCGGGGCACGCGATGCTCGGCCGTTTCGCGCAAAGTGGCTGCGATCTGCAACCGCGCGTCCAGCCATTCACCGAGATTCTGAATTACGCGCATGGAATCTTGCCGCCAATGTTGACCAACGCGCTGGGAGAGCCGGGCGTAGGCAATTCGGTCGCATTAATGAGCAGTTTTCCGCCCGCGATCTTGTAGGCATATTCGAACAGCCCGCGTTCGGGTGGACCCGAAGCGCGTGCTCCATCTTCGTAGTACACCCCGCCGTGACATGGGCACATAAAAAGGCGGGATTGCGGGAACCAGCGCACCGGGCAGCCCAGATGCGCGCAGTTGATGGCGAAAACCTGGAAGGTTTGCTCGTCAATGCGGCGGACCCAGCACGCGCTGTCGGCGGTCTTCCCGTCCCACGGGCGGACATCGGAATTCCGGAAAGTGGCCAGGCGGGTTTCACCGGCGGGATATTCCTCAAGAGAGCCAAGCGGGAGCCAGGAATCGCCGGCTTTCCGCGCGCGAGCGATTGGAGAAAAAAGATACCCGACGACAGGCACAGCCAGCACCGCCGCGATAACCGTGTTCAAGAAGATGCCCAACTTCATAAGCATCGCTCGGCGCGAAAGACTATCAGGCACGGTCATGGATGAACTCCCGCGGCAGGCTTCGCCGCAATAGGGTAAGGGCTGCCGGCGAAGGCCACGCGTTGCGAGGCGAGCCAGGCGACGACATCGGAAATCTCCTGCGAGGACATGGGGTTGCCGGGAACGTTGTTGCGCCAGTCAGGCGCGCCGAAGTCGGGGCGCCCCACGATGACCAGCGTCCGCAATTCCTGGTCCGTGACTAGCGCAAGAAACGAGGGATCAACGATGGCGCCGGCTTTCGCACCGCCTTTGCCGCCGGCGCCGTGGCACGACGCGCAAAATGTTCCATAGACCGCGCCACCGCGTGTCACATCGCCGTTTTCAGCGACAGCATAAGGTGGAGGCGTCACGCCGGAAAGCGCGTCGGTTTTACCATAATGTTCGCGCAGTCCGTGTACGAGAATTTCCACTTGCTCCGCGGTGAGCATCCCTCCCGCGCCTTTGGCAAAAGCCGGCATCGACGTCCCTCGGATGCCGTTGCTGACCACTTTGCGTATTACTGCGTCATCGGCGATGGCCAGATATACGGGATCGCTGATGGAAAGCGCCGCGCCTCCCTTCCCTTCCGCCCCATGGCAGCCCGAGCAGTTGGTTTTGAAGAGATACGCGAAGTCCGTAATTTTGTCGGGATCGCTGACGACGGACGCTGGCGTGGGACGGCCGGGAAGATTCGAGCAGCCGGCAAGCAGAAACGCGCCGAGAAAAACTCTGAGTTTGGCCTGCAAGATCATGGACGTGAATCCTGTGAATCTTTGTCGGCCATGGTACCAGGAGTCTCGATCCCGGCGCGGACCGTGAAGGGGATGAACTGTTTCACCGGGACGCGCTGCTGGCGAACGACGACGAGGCCCGCAACGATGCCGAAGGCGAATTGCGAAGCAATGAACCATACCCAATCCACGCGCTGACCAAGGAGTGGGTTGATCAGATCGAGCATGCTGCGCAGCAACCCGGACCAAAGGATGGGAGCAACCACGCCACCAAGAAAAATGGGACGCCGCGGAATCATGGGGAGCATCGCGCCATAGAGAAGTCCGACGAGTATGGACGTAATGATGTGGATAAGCGTCGCTAGAAGAAAACTGTCGAGATGGAAACCGTACAGGGAGCCAGAGCCCATTTTCAGGTGCTGCGAATAAACGGTGGCCGCCAGCAGGTTGATGGGATACCACAGACTATGCTGCCGCAGAATCCCGTAAAGGCAGGCGAGCACGGCCATGGCCACGCTGCCCGCGAGTCCGCCCTTGATGCCAGCGGATACCGGATACGTTTCCAGTGGAAGCAGCGCACGCGGGAGTTGCGGAGCAATGTCGAGGCGCTCCACCTCCCGGCAGGTCGTAGTGATCGAAACTGATTCCTCTTCGGCCACAACTTCGATGTGCTTTTCGTGTGGAAACACGTCAAGAAACCAGCCGACACACCCCGCGATCAGCAGAATCGCGCCAAGAATCAGGATCGACACGCTGGTAATGAGCCCCGCGACAAGCAGCGTGAATCCGAATGCCAAAGTAATAGGCCAGGCCGTGGGCGCCGGCATGACAACCCGCTTTGCAGAGCCGCCTTGCGTTTCCATGGATGCATGGCTGAGAGACATATGCCTGCTTTCCTCAACGCCCAACGATGTAAACTACGGTGAAGACAACCACCCAGACGGCGTCGACGAAGTGCCAGTAGAGCGCGAAGGTGTCCACGTTATCGACATGTTCCTGACGGACACGGCCGGCCAGCGCAAGCAAAAAGACGGTCAGCAGGCCGACAAGACCCACGATCACATGGGAGGCGTGGAGGCCCACCAGCGAGTAATACGTCGTCCCGAAAAGATTGGTGCTGATGGTGAAGTTCTTCTCGTAAATGAGCCGCTGCCACTCGCTGCCGGTTTTGAAAAGGAAAATCGCGCCGAGAGCCAGGGTGATAAACCAGAGCAAGCGGAACATGGCCAGGTTGCCCTTGCGCAATGCGCCGACGGCGGCATGAATGGTGAGACTGCTCGAAAGCAGGCAAATCGTCGCAAAAATGGGAACTTCCAGAATTTCCCGCGGCATGGGACCAGTCAGGCTTTTCCCAATATAAAAGATGTAAGCGACAACGAAGATGGTGAAGATGGAAGATTCCGCGGCGATCAAGCAGAGCATGCCGATCTGGCCCTTGTAGGGCAAAGACCACGGCGTTTCGAGCGAAGCGGGTCTTACGGCAGCGGTGCTCAAGATCGTGTCTCCTCGCGTTCCATACGGCTACTCATACTTCCAGTCAGGATCTTCTGGATGCTTGATGTCCCACAGCGGGCGGCGGCTCCGTACCTCCGGAATCGTCAGAAAGTTGTATTCCGGCGGCGGAGAAGCCACGGACCACTCGAGCGTCCAGGCATCCCACGGATCGTTGCCCGCGAGCTTCCCTTTGAACATCGAATAAAGCAGGTTGCTGACAAAAATGAGAATGGCAATGCCCTGCACAACGGCCCCAATGGTGACAATCAGGTTCCACACTTCCCAGCCACGGCCGGGTTCGTACGTGTAGATGCGACGCGGCATCCCGAGCAGTCCCGGAATGTGCATGAAGTCAAAGGTGAGATGAAAACCCAGCACAAAAAGCCAGAAATGCACTTTGCCGAGAGTCTCGTTGTACATCCGCCCGCTCATTTTCGGAAACCAGTAATAGAAGGCTCCGAAAAGGGCGAAGAGGATGGCACCGACAATCACATAGTGGAAATGGGCAACCAGGAAATAAGAGCCGGCCAGCTGCCAATCGAATGGCGCGGCACCCAACATGATTCCCGTAAGCCCGGCGACCAGGAACTGAAAGAGGAAGGCAATACAGAAGAGCATGGGCGTCTTGAAAATGATTTTTCCGCCCCACATCGTGCCCAGCCAGTTGAAGATCTTGATGCCCGTGGGAATGCCGACAATCATGGTGGTAATTACAAAAAACGAATTGCCATAGGCGCTCATGCCGACGGTGAACATGTGGTGGGCCCACACAGTCATGCTGACGAAACCGATGGCGACGGTGGCGCCGACCATGATCGGATAACCGAAGATAGGTTTGCGAGAAAAGACGGGAACAATTTCAGACATGAAGGCAAAAGCAGGAATGACGAGAATGTAGACTTCAGGATGTCCGAAGAACCAGAAGAAGTGCATCCAGAGGACGGCGGAGCCGCCGGCTTGCGTGTCAAAGAAATGGCCGCCGAGGAAGCGGTCGACACAAAGCATGAGTTGCGCAGCGGTGAGCGGTGAGACGACGACAAGGACCATGCCGAACACGACGAGATTCAGCCACGCAAAGAGGGGCATTTTACCGAAGGTCATGCCAGGGCAGCGCATGGATACGATGGTGGCGACAATGTTGACGCCGGTGCCGATACTGCCGAAACCCGAGACCATCAGCGAAAGAGTCCAGAAGTCGGTGCTGTGACCAAGCGAAAATGCTTTTGAGGTGAGCGGCGCGTAGGCGAACCAGCCTACATCTGGTGCACCGCCGGCTCCGTAAAGGCCGTTGGCACCGACGAAGCTGAAATAGAGCAAGAAGCCGCCAAAGGCGGTCAGCCAGAAGCTGAGGGCATTGAGCCGGGGGAAAGCCATGTCCCGCGCGCCGATCATGAGAGGGACAAAGTAATTGGCGAAACCGAACAGGATGGGCATGGCTGCAAAGAAAATCATCGTGGTGCCATGCATGGTGAACATGCGATTGAAGGTTCGCGGGGAGACGAAAGTATTCAGGGGTGCGATCAACTGAATGCGGATGATGGTGGCTTCAATGCCTCCAAGCACCAGGAAAAGCAGCGCGAAGACAATATATAGGATGCCAAGACGTTTGTGGTCGACGGTGGTAATCCAGGAGGTGAGCCAATCACCAAAGGCGCGAGAAGGCTCGCGGACCCCGGTAAGAGCGATGGATTCAGTGGACATGAGCTAAGGCCTCGTACTCATCGCAAAGTTTCCAGATAAGTAGTCAGGTCGTCCAGATCCTGGGCGTTAAGATTCATCGCGGGCATCAGCGAGCCTGGCTTGAGGGAATCTGGACTGTGAATCCAAAGCTTTAGATTATCGTGCGTGTTCTTGGCGGCGCCGGAAGCGATGGTGTAGCGGCTCATGAGGTGGGTGAGGTCGGGACCGAAGACGCCGTTCGCCGCGGTGCCAGAAACTGCATGGCAATTGATACAGGCGGTTTGCTCGAAGATCCGACGGCCTTTGGCGACTGCGTCATTCGCAACAGCGGGCTGCTTTTGCGCGGCTACCCAGCGGGCGAAATCTTCGGGCGAATCCACATAGACGCGCAGCAGCATCAAAGCATGCTGCGTGCCGCAGTACTGCGCGCACTGCCCGATGTACACCCCGGTGGCATGCGGGTCAAGCCACATGGAATTGTTGCGATTGGGAATAAGGTCGATTTTTCCAGCCAGTTGCGGAACCCAGAAACTGTGATCGGTGTCGGCGGAGAGAAGCTTGATGAAGGTGGGCGTCGGATTCTGCGGGTTGCTGACCGGGATGTGGAGCTCGTTTGCCGTGACCACGCCAAGCTCCGGATACCGGAACTCCCACCAGAACTGGTGCCCGATAGCTGTCACCTGCACGGCGGTGGCAGGCGGAACGGCTTCCTGCACCGAATAGATCACACGCGCCGTGGCCAGAAAGAGCACTAAAACAATCAGGCACGGCACCACGGTCCATGCGAGCTCCATCTGGTTGCTGCCGTAGACGGGCGCGGGCTCCGGACCGTCTTCTTCCCCGCGGCGCCGAAACTTTACGACGGCATAGATCAACAGTCCGCCGACAATCACAAAGATCAAGCCAGTGATCGTCAGCACGAACAGTGAAAGACGGTGGATGGCATCGGCGGGCGTGGAAGCCGGCTTGAAAATATTGGGAATCGGAGAGGCCTGCGCAAATGCGAACGACGATTGCGCGCAAAGGAGAGCCGCACCAAGGAATGTGATTCCCTTGGCTAACGCGTGCCGGCAGCGACACCACGCCCGCTTCCTCAGATTTGCATAAGCCATGGATGGCTACCTGTCCGCGGCTTGGAAGCTTTGCGCGGACGAAAGCTTCGTGCTCTCAGGGCCGCTAGACTAGCACATTGGATGCCCTGCGAGGTGAACGGATGCAAAAATCTGAGCGGTTCACCGCTCGGCATGGGCGCCGCCATTGGCTAGCCGGCTTCCAACCGTCAGACGGCTTGTCGCACGGGCACCCCAGCCCGTGCAACTTCAAGCCCAACGCAAAACTAAATATAGATCCAATTGGAAAGAATAAGCGCTAGGCTACCGGCCCCAACAATAATCCACAGGATAAGTCCCTGCAGAAGCGGCCGGAAGCCAACATGCTGGAGTGTTTGCTTGTTCAATCCAGTGCCGATCAAGAACAGCGTCACCGTCAGCCCGATTTTGCCCAGGCCATTCAGCGCCCCGAACGCGGGATGGAGCGCCGGCAACAGCGTGTTCAGCAACGCCGCCGCCACAAACAGCAGAATGAACCATGGCCATTGAACGCGGGCCTTGGACTTCAGCGTCGCCGCAGTCACGAAAGAGAGCGGCACAATCCACAACGCCCGCGCGAGCTTCACCGTGGTGCCCACGGCCAAAGCCGCCGCCCCGTATTTGGCGGTGGCGCCCACCACCGAGCTCGTGTCGTGAATCGCCAGCGCCGACCACAGCCCAAATTGCGATTGCGACATGTGCAACGCGTATCCAATCAGCGGGAAAAGAAACAGTGCGATCGAGTTCAGGATGAAAACCGCTCCCAGCGAGACGCCCATCTCTTCTTCGCTCGCTTCCGCGATGGGCCCGACCGCGGCAATGGCGCTCCCTCCGCAAATTGCCGTGCCAGCGCTGATAAGAAATGCGGACTTCTTTCCAACATTCAGCAGCAGGCCCAGGCCCAGCCCGGCGAGCATCGCGACGCTGATGCTGATCGCCGTATAGAGAAAGCCGGAGCGCCCCGCCTGCACGACTTCGTGCAGGTTCATGCCAAACCCCAGTGCAATCACCGAAGCCTGCAGCAGGAATTTTGCCAGACGCTTGCTTTCGAAATGGTATGGGTGCGCATAAGCGAACCCGTACACCAGGCCGCCAAGCAGCGCCAGCGGCGGCGAAATCAGCCCGCTGGCCGCCAAAATGATGCATACAAAGAAAAGGTTTTTACTCATGGGACGAGTGTGGCGCAGCGGCGCCGCAGGCGTCCAAGCAGTAATCCTGATTGGCGATTATTTCTTCTTATCGCCGGACCGCGACTTGCGCGATTCGCCTGAGAGTTGCCGCGCCCGCGCCAGCGTAAAGCTCCGCAACGTGCCGGCCGGCCCCTTCGGCTCCGGACCGGTAGGAGTAATCAGAGAGAAGCTGCGCAGGATCTGCAGACCCGCGACGTGCGCCACCTTCAGGGTGTTTAATTCAAGTTCCTTGGCGATCGCCCATCGTGAAACGAAACCCACGCCGAGCCCCGCCTCCACGCCCGATTTGATGGCCTCGGTGGAATCCAGGTCCATCACTCTCGCGAACGTCTTGCGCTTGAATCCACCTTTTTCGAGCGCATTCTCCACCACGCGCCGCGAACCGGAACCTTGCTCGCGCATCAGCAGTGTGCAGGCCAACAACTGTGTACGCGACATCCGCTCAAGTGGGAATTCCCTGCCCGTGATAAGCACCAGTTCGTCTTCCATGAAGGGTTCCACACGCACTCCGCGATCCCGCGCCGGACCTTCAATCAGCCCGATGGAAATTTTATCTTCCAGCAACAGCTCCACAATCTCGCTGGTGTTGCCACTGCGTAAAAGAAACTGAACGCGGGGATACTCGGCGAGAAAAGCTTGCAACAGGCGGGGCAACACGTACTGAGCGATGGTTGTCGAGACACCGAAGGACAGTTCTCCGAATACTTCCGTCTCCTCGGCGGCAAGCTCCCTTTCCGCTTCCGCGGCCAGGGCCGCCAGCTTGTTAGCGTAATTTAGCAGAATCGTTCCCTGCCGGGTCAGCGTGATGCGCCCTGCGGCGCGGTCGAACAGCCGCACGCCCAAGTCGTTTTCGAGGGCCTGAATCTGCAGCGTCACCGCCGGTTGTGTCAGCAGAAGCCGCTCCGCGGCCTTGCGGAAATTCAGCCGCTCCGCCACCGTGCGAAAAACTTTCAGCCGGAAATTTTCCACCTGCGCCATGGCAACGATTATCCACGAAAAGACGAATCGTTGCGCAAAGTAGCCGATGTTGCATTAACTCTGTGGGGTCGGATAGCTTCCAGAAGCCGTCAAGAAGCTGCCGATCTCACTGCAATTCAGCAAGCCCCTTCGCATACGCCGATGCCAAGGATTTCATCTCCTCTGGCGTGAGCAGGCGCGCAATCGTGCGCATCGGCATGTTCATGTCGTTCGCGCGTGTGCCCTGTGCAAAGGCCTGCAGCTGCTGCCCCAGGTAAGCGGCGTTCTGGTTGGTCAGCGCCGGCGCACCAATCAAATATCCACCTGGCCCATGACACGAAGCACACGCCGCGATGCCGCGTTTTGGGTCCCCCGCAAAAATCAACCTTTGCAGAGGATCCGGGTTGCGGTACGTGCGATGGGAGTGTGGCATCCGCTCCCCGGTGTTTTCCGGCATCCCGGGCTGCGACGCATAATAAGCGGCCACATCGGCATAGTCTTGCGGCGTCAAGGACTGCGCAATCGCGGACATGGGCCCCGAAAGCCTCGTCCCGGAGCGAAAGTCATCGAGCTGCTTGTAAGTCACCAGGCGATCCAGCCCCGCCAAAATGGGTATCCATGGCTCAGTACTCTTGGCCTGCTCCACATGGCACGCGTTGCAGTTGAGCGCGATGAACTCGCCGCGTTTCGCATCGCCGCCCATCGCTTGGCGGATGGTAGCATCCGTCCACACAATATACGTGGGAACCTTCAGCGGAGGCTGCACGCTCCCGAGCTCTTTTCCGTGGGCGTGCAACCCGAGCGCGTGGTAAAGCGAATCCTTTGCCGAGTATGGCCCCTGCGTTCCCTGATATTTCGGCAAAAGCACAAAGCCGAATCCGAACGAAAGCGCCACCACACCGGTAAGCATGGCCACCGCGAAAAAGCCCCAGGAGCGCCCCGAGCCATTGCCCGCGCTCATCGTTTCATCTCCCGAGTCAACGAATGCTCGGGCGCATCCTGATTATGCAGAAAGAAAAATTGCCCGACGGGATAGCCGTAGGTAATCAGCACCAGTGCCAGCAACAGAACGTTCCAGAACATAAACCCGTTGAGCAACGGATGTACCCTGGCCGGGGGATTCACCGCCAGCGCGTAGCGAATCGGGGAAATCGATTCCGCTGCCGAAGCAAGGCTCGAGCGCGCCAGAACATAGAAGAACAGCGCCGCCGAGCAAACCAGGATCACACCGCCGACGACCGACAAAATATCCAGCCAAGCCATCTTCGCGACGCCCGGATCCGTATAGTCGAAAATGGCGTAACGCCGTGGCTGGCCCATCAGACCAGCGATGTGCCACGGCACGGTCATAATCAACATTCCCCAGAACCAGAGCCACAGTTGCACGCAAGCCGCGCGCTTGGTTATCAGCGGCCGCCCCGTCAAGCGCGGCCACAACTCATACCCGATCGCCATATACATGATCACCACCACGCCGCCGAAGATCAGGTGGAAATGCGCGGTCACCCACGAGGTGTTGTGGATCATGGCATTCATCGCGTAGCTCATGTTGATGAGCCCGCCGAATCCGCCGGGAGCCAGCAAGAGCAGCGCCAGAGCCACGGAAAGCACCATGGGCTCATTCCATGGCAGGGCCCGAATCCAGCCCAGCAGGCCTTTGCCTCCCCGGGCGCGGCCCGCGATTTCCAGTGTTGCCGTGATGGTGAAAACTGTCAGCAAGGTAGGCAGCGCCACGATAAAGGTCAGCAGAGAATGCACAAACTTGAAACCCGATCCGTGCTCCGGATCCATGAACAGATGATGCATGCCAACGGGAATGGAAAAAACCAGAAACAATACAAACGCGATGCGGCCCATGGTGTCGCTGTACAGCCGCCCGCCCGCCGCTTGAGGCATCAACGTATAAAAAGCGACATAGGCAGGTATCAGCCAGAAATAAACGATCGCGTGCAACGTCATCGAAAACAGCGTCCGCGCCAGTCCCGCGTCGATGGTATGCCGCCATCCCAGCGAAACCGGGAGAATCTGGAACACCACTTCACTGGTCGCTCCCAGCGCCGTCCATCCCCACAGCAGCGCGCACGTGGTGATCGCGAACATCGCCAGCGGCACCGGCTTCCCCGGATTCTCACGCTTCCATGCGGCAAAATTAATCAGCATCAGCGCGACCCAAAAGTACGACCCGATGATGACCACCGCCACTCCCAGGTAATACCAGACGTTGCCCACCATTGGCGGGTAGAACGTGTACAAGATCGACGAGCGGCCTCCGGCAATCGGCGCCAGCGCCATCAGCGAGCCCACGACACACAAAACGAATCCGGCCCAGGCCCAGTTTTCTCCCCGCAGCGGCCGGCCCAGCGCGGAAACCGCAATCGCGTACCCGAATCCCATGATGAAAAGCGTGGGAAACACATAAGCCATGATCGATCCGTGCGCCGTCAACGACGCGTAATACGCATTGGGATCATCCACCGGCACCGGCAGCGGACTCCGCATCAACAATTGCCACAGTCCAAGACCCGTGGCCGGCAAAAAGCACAGAAACGCGGCCCACAGGTGAGCCAGCGAAAGCAGCCTACCGCGCTCCACAGGTGGTTGTCCTTTCCTCTGGGCGGAGTTTCGTGAATTGCTCCTTGGGAACAACGACGACACTCGCGGCCATGGCGTGATGCCCGAAGCCGCAAAACTCATCGCAGGGCATCGTATACGTTCCCGGATGTTCGAACCGCGCCATCACATTCGTCACATAACCCGGAACCACCATGGCATTCGTGTTCGTGGTACCCACGAAAAAGCCGTGCGTCACATCGGGGCTGGTTAGGCGAAAACGAATCAGCGTCCCGGCGGGCACCACCGCGCATTGCGGCACGAATGTATACTGCTCGGCCAGGAAGCGCAGGGTGATCGAGCCGTCTGTTTCGACTGCCGTCCCCAGATTACTCTCCACAAACTCCCCTTGCAGGTGCAGCGTCGCCGGATTGATGGTCTCGACGTCGCTTAACGGATTCATCATCTGTGTGACGCCCGTGAACACGACTACCGCCAGCATCAACCCGAGCACCGTGGCCATGGCAAACAGCCACCGGCGCTCCGTCCGCTCGACGGTCTCCTCCGGAATGAGACCCGACGCCCCTTCGTTGTTGAGCAGTTCAGCCAACCGCCCCCCTCGTCAGAAACACCACAAAATAGAACAGCAACCACCCCACCAGCAGAAGTCCCACGGCCGTAGCCGCGATCACCAGCGCTCCACGGGGGCCATTCTTCAGTGCCTCCAGCGCCGCGGAACGTGAAATGGAGGGAGACACCCGTTCCGGTTCGCTGGCCGAGCTGTAGTGGTGTTCTTCTTCCATCGCTGAATCCTCCGCCCGAATCTACTTGGACGCGGCTCGCGCCACTTGCTCGTAATAAGCAGCCACCGCCACCGCGTCTTGCTCGCGCAAGTTACGCGCCAGGTCGGCCATCAAATCGCTCTTTCGAAGACCCTGCCGATACATCTGCATCTGTAGAACCGTGTATTGTCGATATTGGCTCGCCAGGTACGGGATAGGAGGATTCCCCTGACCATTCGGCCCATGGCAAGTTTCGCAGGCCAGAACATTCGCCCCCGGGTCTCCCTCTTTGGCAACCTGCTGCCCGCGCACAATCACTTCCGCGGGCTGGGCACCTGGCGCAACAGAAGTCCCGTGCGACGCGGCATAGTATTGAGCCACTGCTTTGATCTCCGCCTCATTTAGTCCCTTGGCGATGGGCTGCATCAGCGCGTTCTTGCGATTCCCGGAAACATACGCATGCATCTCGCTTTCGAGATATTCTGCCGATTGCCCGGCCAGCTTGGGGAAGGCCCCGCTGCCGTCCGCCATTCCATCAAATCCATGGCAACGCGCGCAGGCCACCCCTCCGCTCTTCGTGCCCTGGGCCACAATCTGTGCCCCCGCATTCGCGTCTGCGGCCAGGGGCTCTGCTGCCGGGTAGATGGCCAGCGCGGCGGCAAGAAAAGGCAATGCTAATGCTGCTTTTTGAAAAATGCTCATGGGCTTCATGATTCGCACCCAACCCAGCAACATCCGGAATTTTGCACATACTTTAGTCTGGAAGGCGTCCGCAGTCCAGTGAATCAACCGCTCCATCTATTACCTAGTTTAAGCGATTCTTACTATTCCAAAGGCGAGCATCCGTCAGGCAACGCGATCGGGGATGCCGTGCTGGTCATGCCGGGACTTACTCTTTCAGATCGACGTAATGGGTTTCGACCAAACGTTGAATTACCGCAAAAATCATGGCCGTGGAAACTCCGAAAAGCAGCATGCCGTCCGCCGTTTCCAGGGGGCCGAGGAGTTTCCACGAAGGGGACATGATCAGGTCGCCGTATCCAAGTGATGTGTAATTGACCGCGGAATGATAATAGGCGGTCGCGAAGTCCTGGAATTCTCCGCACAAGACAAAAACCCCAGCCCACAACGCAATCTCCAGCAGGTGTGCCGTGAGCGCGTACAACAACGCGCGTATCACAATCCTTATGTCGATCCAGAAGCCGGCGCCTGCGCGGCCAAGCCTTCTCTCGTGCCGGACGAAGTTGACCGTCGCGCTCAACGGCAACGCATGAATCACGATCGTGGCTACGACGATGAGCGTGCCGACCACCAAAGGAACGAGGATTGCTGTGCGATGAATTTGCATCGTACTACCGCCGTAAACCGCGCTATCTATTGCTTCAGACCAGCCGAGGACAACCACTGCCCTGCATGCAGCGTTTGATGCACGAGTCTGCAAATGGATTTATTTCCCGGCTATCGGGATCCCCTTGCCTTTCTTTCAATTTCTGCCAATTGATGTTTCGATTGCGGTTTCGTTTCCGATCGGCTTTGACAAGTTGCCAGTCGAAAAGCTCGTTCACTCCAGAACTCTCGCCGAGCCGCGCAGCGGCGAGATTGAGGAAAAGGCTGAGCAAAACGGCAACAAAGCGAATCAGCGAGGACGGCGGACGGACCGGCAGAATGAAGTTTTTTGCTGCGGTACAGGCGTTTAAATCACGCTAACCGCGACACGCTCTGGGAAACGTACGCGGCCCTGGAGAAGCTCAGCGGCTGTGTGGCTGTTCGCTTCTAACCCAGAACTGCTGCCCCGCTTGCGGTACCAGGAAAAGCCTAGCAGGCCTCTTTGACTGGCAATTCTCACAGTTGTCGGAAACAAAGTTAGAAGTGAATGTTAAGCGCATTGCGGTGTCCGTTCATAGGTGATGGGCTTGGGAAGAGCTACCCCCGTTCTTACCGAGCCCTCTCCTAATCTTCTTAAACAGGCTGCGCTACTAAATTACCTTCGCTTATTTGTTGACCTAAGAATCCATTATGCGAGGCTGTCATCGCCAAAATCCAGATAAAGCTCGGCTGATTTTGCCAATGCCCGACGTGTTGAAAGACAGGCGGCTAATTTTTCTCGCGAATCACGGGCGAAAGAATGAGACGGACCTGCTCTTTTGCAAACAAGGTGGGCAAACCGATGGTGAGAAACAAGGTTGCGCTGAAACTCCACGAAACGCTGAAGGACCTGCGGATTTAACGCGCCGGGCTTCATGCCTTTCGGCATATGGTGGCCAGCGAATTAATCGAGAGCGGTGTAGCACCGTAAGTGGTGCAGCGCCAGATGCGGCATAGCGATTCGCGAATTACATCGCAAAAGTACGCGCATGTGATTGGTGACGCACGGCGACGAGCAGTAGACGCACTTGCTAGCCGCGCTTTGGAGCTAACACCGGCGCAGCTGGGGGGTGGCCGCGATTACTTAATACCAACGACCATTGAGTCCGGACCTAGCAAATGCTCCACCCGGGTTTCACGGAATCCCGCCTCTTTCATCCACCCGACGCAGTCGGCGCCTGTCTAGTCGAACCCGCCCGGCGTTTCTATGAGCATATTCAGACTCATCATCAGCCCAAAAGCGTTCGTCGAGCGATCATCGCTCCCAGCATGACCGCCATCCCCGCTTGGGCACGATTTTCGACCCTGCGTCGTGAAATCGGAAACACAGGTACCGGGCTCGGCTGAGCACCCGTAACTATTCCTAGTGGCTATGCGCATGCTCCTGGCTTTAGCCTCTGCCTATTGAACGTTTAGCGAAGGAGTGCATCGTGAAAAAGCTAATTTTCGTGGTTCTGGCAGGAGCGGGGTTGATGATGGGGCCGAGGACGACTGCACAGACGGCAACGAAACAAGAGAGCACTCCACATGTGATCAGCGATCAAGATTTGGACCTTCTACGGAAAGACATTCGCTCCCAGAGAAAACAGCTCATTGCGGCGAACCTCAAGTTGACGGACGCGGAAGCGACAAAGTTTTGGCCGGTGTACGACCAGTACGTGTCGGAACTGATTACCATAAACGACAGGAAGTTCGCCGTGATCCAGGAGTATGCGGATAATTATGGAAAACTGACCAAC
>DATFSI010000019.1:0-7988 GCA_035262705.1 Candidatus Acidiferrum sp.
CAATGGGACTTTACGGTGCGTTCCATGCGATCAAGAACCGCGTTAGCGTGATCCGCGGTTTCGCGGACGCGCGACTTCTCCCACAACCATTTAAGTGCCGACCAGGCCATAGCCTCCTTCATCAGGTCCTTGGCTTCTTGCACTTCCGGCAGTTTTCGCATGGCCTGCTTCTCCTTGGAAACACACCACCCCACCTCTTTATATTTAATTTGTTGGGCCGAAAACACGCTAGGTCATACGTCACCTTGCGCGAGAGTTCATAGGATGGGAAAGAAGACAGCAGGCAGCTATTAACCCGTAACGACATGAACAGAAACGAGTTATGCCCGCTCCAAGCCAGGCCAAATAAAGTATCATGCAGCTCAGCAAGTCATGTAACCAAAAATAGGCAAGAGGTAATCTAAACGTTGAGTCGAGAGACCGTTGCCTCAATGACGCGTCTATCGGTATAGTTATTCACATGTCCAAGATCCACACACCGAATCGCGCAGAACAGGTTTGTTGCCTGTGTTGTTGTCGGACCACGCTCACCGGTGAGTGGAGGCTCGTGACCTAGGATTTCCCTACATCCTAGCTGCATTTGAACCCACCGCCGGATGGAACCGGCAGGTGGGTTTTTTGTTTTTTTGCGCGATTTTTGCCCAGCGGAAGGAAAACATGCCGTACACGACAACAGAATGTATTGAAGATCGGCCCCAGGCTCCCCGTCTAGACATTGGTTCCGCCAGGCAGAGGATGAACCACCTGGAAGCTCTCGAGGCGGAAAGTATCTATGTTCTGCGCGAAGCCGCGGCAGAATTTGCGCGGCCGGTGATGTTGTATTCGATTGGCAAGGATTCTTCGGTCATGCTGCGTTTGGCGCAGAAGGCCTTCTTTCCCGGCAAGATTCCCTTCCCACTTTTGCACGTGGACACGAGCTACAAGTTCCCGGAGATGATCGAGTTCCGCGACCGATACACAAAGGAAATCGGCGCCGAACTTATTGTGCACCAGAACCGCGAGGCGCTCGCCACGGGCGCAAACCCCTTTGCGCTTGGCACGCAGAAGTGTTGCGGGCTGCTGAAGACGCGAAGCCTGTTGGATGCATTGGAGGCGGGTGGATTCACCGCGGCTTTCGGCGGCGCGCGGCGCGATGAGGAAAAGTCCCGCGCCAAAGAAAGGGTTTATTCGTTCCGCGACGCCCACGGGCAATGGGATCCGAAGAATCAGCGGCCGGAACTCTGGAACATCTTCAATTCTAAGATCGACAAAGGCGAAAGCATTCGCGTCTTCCCCCTTTCGAACTGGACTGAGCTGGACATCTGGCTGTATATCCACGCGGAAAGCATTCCCATTGTGCCGCTCTACTTTGCGCAGGAGCGCGAGGTCGTGGAGCGTAACGGCTCGCTGGTGCTGATCTATTCGAAGGAACAGCTGCTTCCTGGTGAAAAGACCAAGTTGGTGAGCTGCCGCATGCGATCACTGGGCTGCATGCCGTGCACGGGCGCGATTCGCTCCACGGCGGACACCGTTCCCAAGATTATCGAGGAGATGTTCACGTTCCGGCGGTCGGAACGCGAAAACCGGGCCATTGACCATGACGAGGAAGGTTCCATGGAACTCAAGAAGCGCGAAGGCTATTTCTGATGCTTGCGGCCACGGAAAACGAAACGCTCAGCGGCCTGGACAGTTTTCTTGAGGGCGAGCTGAACAAGGAACTGCTGCGATTCACGACTGCCGGCAGCGTGGATGACGGCAAGTCCACATTGATAGGCCGCCTGCTGCACGACTGTAAGGCCGTTTACGAAGACCAGCTTGCCTCGGTAAAGAAAAGCCCCATCAACCGTTCTGGAAGGGCCATCGATTTTTCGCTGCTGACCGACGGTCTGCGCGCGGAACGCGAACAGGGGATCACCATTGACGTGGCTTACCGCTACTTCAGCACCGCGCGGCGGAAATTCATAATCGCCGATACGCCGGGACATGAGCAGTACACACGAAACATGGCCACCGGGGCATCCACCGCCGGCCTGGCCATCATTCTGGTCGACGCAACGAAGGGCCTGTTGCCGCAAACCCGGCGGCACACCTACATCGCTTCGCTGCTGGGTATTTCCCAAGTCGTGGCGGCCGTCAACAAGATGGATTTAATCGGGTATAGCGAAGAAGTGTTTGCGAAATTACGGGAGGATTTTTCCGCATTGGCCGAAAGCTTGGGGATCCGCTTTGTCGAGTGTGTTCCCGTCAGTGCTCTTGAAGGCGACAACATCGTGACGCGCAGCGAACGGACGCCGTGGTATGTCGGACCAACGCTACTGGAACATCTGGAGACCGTGCCTATCTCTCCGGCTGTAGAGATGAACGCAGTGCGCTTTTCCGTACAATCGGTGATTCGGCCGGACGCAAGTTTTCGGGGCTTTGCGGGACGCGTAGCCAGCGGCACGATTCGACCGGGTCAGCCGCTGATGGCGTTGCCATCCGGACAACAAACGAGCGTGCAGAGTATCGCCAGCTTTGACGGGGATCTCGCCTCGGCAGGCACAGGACAAAGCGTGGTGCTGAGACTTGCGGATGAAATCGACCTAAGCCGCGGCGACATGCTGGTGTCTCCCGCAGAACGGCCACAGGTGTCTAGCCGCTTCGTAGCCACAGTTGTGTGGCTGCATGCGACTCCTTTGGAACCGAAGCGCGTGTACCTGGCAAAGCATGGCGGCCGCTACGTCAAAGCAAAGGCAGCGAGAATTCGTTTTCGAGTGAACATAAACACGTTGGAGAAAAACTCCGCGGCGCGGCTCGAAATGAACGAGATTGCGTCCGTGGAATTTGAAACCAGCCAGCCGCTCTTCTTTGACCCTTACACGATGAACCGCACCACCGGAAGCGCCATCCTGATCGACCCGCTGACCAACGCCACGGTCGGCGCAGTGATGATCCAGGAAGTCTTGCCGCCAGAAACACAAAAAGCGACGAAAATCGTAGAGCGTCGCGAAGCGGAACAAGGCGGCAAGGTGACACTGGATGAGCGCGTGCGGTACAACGGCCGCCGGCCGGCGATCTTTGCCCTTGCCGGAGATCGCGGACAGGCGGAACAACTGGAGCGGGCTCTATTGCAGCACGGATTCGCCGTGGCGTTGATCGACTATAGAGAAATTCCTGCTGCCGCGCGCCGCATTCTGTTCACCACGCTTTGGAACCTGGGGCTGGTAGCCGTTTCCTGGCACTCGTCCGCAATTCGCAACCGCGAGAAGCACTTCTTTAGCCGCATCGCTGGAAAGTCCTACTTCGACCTCTCGGATGCCGCAAGCGACTTGACCCATGGATTGCGCATTGCCGAGACGTTGCGGCTTGCGACGGACACAAATACGAACGAGGAGGAGTGAGATGCAGGCCGTTCACGACTGGGAAAAGCTAGAACCCCGCAGTGCGGAGGAGATCATCGACCTTGTGCTCCGGGAACAATCGGTGAAGCGCGCCTGCTTTACTTGTAGCTTTCAAGCCGAAGACATTATCGTCCTTCATCTATTGCGGAAGCATGCGCCGCGAATTCCGGTGTTGTTTCTCGAAACCGGCTACCACTTTCGCGAGACCTACGAATTTCGTGACCAGATCGCGCGCGAATGGGGGCTGAACCTGGTCAACGTTCTTCCCAAACAGACAGTGGCTGAGCAGGAATCGGGGCTGGGGATTTTGTACCAGAGCGATCCGACGCAATGCTGCCAGTTGCGGAAGGTCGATCCTCTCCGCGAGGCACTCGAGCCGTTCGAAACATGGTTCACCGGGCTGCGCCGCGAGCAATCGGTGACTCGCAAGAATCTGAAAAAGGCGGAGGCCCACCGCTTGCCATCGGGCACCACGCTTTTGAAAGTGAGCCCACTGGCAGATTGGTCCTGGGGGAAAGTGTGGGAATACACGAGCGCAAACAAGCTCAGCTACCTGCCGCAGTATGACCAGGGTTATCTGAGCATCGGCTGCCGGCCGTGCACCGCGATCCCGGCGGATGCCAGCAATCCGCGTTCCGGGCGCTGGGGCGGTCAAAAACTCGAATGCGGGATTCACACCTTTTCGGAGCGCGCACAATGATTGACGTCTTCCTGGGGTTTGTGATCGCTCTCGCCGTGGGTATGACGGGAATCGGTGGAGGCAGCTTCACCGTACCGGCGCTGTTGCTGATTGCCGGCATGCCAGCGGGCGAAGCCGTCGGAACGACGTTTGTGTTTGCCGGAGTTCTGCGGCTCGTGGCCGCTCCCTTTTATCTGGTCAGGCAGCAGGTGCATTCGCGATACGCGCGATTGCTGCTGCAAGGGGCGATTCCCGGACTTGTGTTGGGAATGCTGGCGCTGCGGATCTTCGCGAAACAAGAAAACTATGCGGCGGTGGTTATCGTAATCGGGCTGCTTTTGACGGTATCGTCAAGTGTGACGTTTGTTCCCAAGGCGCAGATGCCGGGCTTCGCGGGGAAAAATTCCCGTTGGCTGCCGTGGCTGGCCTTTCCGATTGGCGTGGAATCGGGATTTTCTTCCGCGGGCGCGGGTGCATTGGGCACCGTGTTGTTGCTGAATTATTCGGAGATGCCACCCGCACAGGTGGTCGGAACCGATTTGCTATTCGGGCTGGTTCTCGCGGCGGTGGGCAGCGTGGTGCACTGGACGCTCGGCTCGGTAAGCCTCGGCGTGCTGGCGCAACTTCTTCTTGGAGGGATACCCGGAGTGATTTTAGGGTGCGCGCTGGCTCGCAAGGTTCCGGCGCAAAAGCTGAAAGCCGTAGTGGCCTTGATCGCGTTGTGTGCGGGACTGCAACTGGTATGGTCCGGCGTGCGAGCCCTAGGAACAAGGAACGCGGGAAATTCCGCGCATGTCACACTGGCCAAACAGACCATTCGCCGGTGATTGAGTTCGTCAGGCAACTACCGGCGAGTGGAAGACAGAGCCGATTGCCGCCTCTAGAACCTCCCGGGCTTCCGCGAGCTGTTCGTCGGAGATGACCAACGGCATCAGCAGGCGAATGACGTTTCCATAGGTGCCCGCGGAAAGAATCAGTACGCCTCTTCATAACAATATTTGAGCCCATGAATCGCTCCGATCTGCGGCCAGTGGCGTTGCCAGGCACTTGCACGTTGCAGGAAAAAGTCGCCCAGATGGCGCGCACGGGCGCAGAGATTTCTTGTTCGTCCATATCCAGTGCCCCCAGCGCCCCGGCGCACGCCACGGGAATTCCCATTGTATGTGCCGCCCAAGCCGCCAATGCCGGGTGTATCCATGATTTCCGCGCGGCCGCCGCCGAGCGCCTTGGAGGAAGCCAGCAGGTCCGGTTCGATTCCACAATGCTCACAGGCAAAAAAGTCCCGGTGCGGGCGATGCCGGAAAACCAAGCTTTTCGCAAGCAAAGCGTTTCTATACCGCAGTGTTATTTCCTATTTGGAATGGGCTACCGCTTCTTCCACCTGGTGGAGCAGCGCGTCGAGATCGCTGCGCGAAAAATAACGGCCCGCCAGAACCACGGCCTGGATCTTGCGCGTATTTGCGATCCCTTCCAGCGGATTGGCATCCAGTAGCACCAGGTCCGCGCGCTTCCCTTTCTCGACGGTTCCGGTATCCGCAAGGTCCAGGTATTTTCCGGCGTTGCGGGTTGCGGCCTGCAGGGCTTCCATCGGCGTCAATCCGGCTCGCACCAGCAACGCGAGTTCTTCATGCAGGCTGAAGCCCGGATAGACGCGCACGCCCGCCGCGGTATCCGTTCCGGCAAGAATCGGCACGCCGGCGCGGTTCATCTCGCCAACCATCTTGAATTCCGCGCGCACGAAGTTTTCCCGGTCGGGAAGCGGATCGGTGGACCAGCTTTGCATGATGTCGTGCGTAAACATGGGCCAGATTTTGTCTTTCCAGACGACCGGGGCATATTTGGCCAGTGGATCGGGACCGGAGTTGGTTTTTTCGATCAGCCACTCGCCCTGTTCCCAATAGAGAGTGGGCACCTGCCAAGTCTGATTTTTTGCGAAAAGGGCGATCAGTGCCTTGGCGCGCTCCGGATCATAAGTGGCGAGAAAACGTCCACGCCCCGGCCCGCGTGGCTTGGACATGAGTTCGTCCTCGACGCTCGAACATCCCTCGAAGACGCCCGTCAGGTGCTCGACGCTTTTTTGCCCGGCGTTGGAAGCTTCCACGGCGCGCACTTTGTCCGGAACATGCCCCGCGAACACGATGCCGATCTTCCTGGCCTCATCGGCGGCCGCGAAATAGCCGTCGCGGGGGACGAGCGACTGGATCTTGATGAAATCCGCGCCGTTTTTCTTGAGTTCGTCAACTGTGTTGCGGCCATCGACCGCGTCTTTGATCGGCGCCGAACTCGGGAATGCCGGGACCGGCCCATCCAGCATAGGACCGGCAATGATCATACGCGGCCCGATCATTTCTCCTGCGGCGATGCGCGAGCGCCAGCGCTTTAACGGCTCGAGATCGCCTCCCATATCCCGCACCCCGGTTACGCCATTGGCGACAAAGAGCAGGGGAATCACTTTTTCGTCTTCGGGAAGCCAGGCTCCGAAGATCTCGTGCGCGTGCATGTCCCACAGACCCGGAATCAGGTATTTGCCGCGGCCCTCAACGACCTTCGCGCTCTTCGGCACGGCCACGTCTTTGCCCTTGCCGATTTGCAGAATCTCTATGCCCTGCACGACCACGGTCATGTCCGCCTGAACGGGCGAGCCCGTGGCGTCAATGAGATTCACATGGACAAAAGCCAAGGCGGGCTCCTGCGCGGCCGTTCGAAAGCCAAGCAACGCTGCCCAAATTGCCACCAGAGCAAAAAATCCAAACCGGTTTCTCATGGCCACCTCTCAAGGGTTGCGCATTCTAACGGCATCCCGCCCTCAAGGCAATCCCACCTGCTTTGTGTGCTTTTTGCAGGGCGACCTGCATTTTTGGCGCGGCGATTTCAGATTCGCACGGCCGCTGTATAAGAGCGCTGAGCTGGAAGCCGCGCATTCGACCGATCTCTTCTCCCTACCTCACCGCAAGGGTGTCGTTGTGCTTTTCGGCTTGGCACAATTTTTCGGATTCTTTTGCTAGGAATAGCGCGTTGTAAACTCAAGTATGGTCTTTCGAGATGAGTTGTCCTCGGAACCTATCGTTGAGCCCCAAAGGAATCATCCCGCAACCAATCAGTGCCGGGGTCATCCCAACAGAATAGGCAGAAGTACACCGAGGCCCAGAGCCAACAACCAGAGAGCGGGAGCCGGAGTTCCCACAGGACGTATCCTTCTGGCTTCGCGGGCAGCGATGCGTGGATCTAGGAGGAGCACACGCATATAGCGACGCTCCATCATCAAGAAGACAAAGGCCGTAGTCGCGCCATAGATCAGGTGACCCATTAGAGATGGAAGCAGCGCTGAAGCTGCATCGGTGCTCCAGTCACACACACCGGTGAGCAGCAACGGAAGAATAGTCATGGGCCCCACAAACCACCAGATCAAGCCAAAAAGCCATCCCCAAGCTACGCCCAGCCCCAGACTGGAAGCTTCATTGCGAAACAGAAGGCCGTAGGTCATTCCGATTGCGGCGCTAACCAAGAAATGGAGCAGCAGTCCTCGAGAACCGGAAAGGTGCGTATCCAATCCAACGATCTTGGGTAGTGCATGAGTCGCAAGCAAAATGGGACTTGCAACGATGCCTCCTACTAGGCCGGCAGCGCCTCCCCAACCCAGTGAATGCAACAACTGAACCCCCACGCCGCCGGCTTCTCTGTTCAGCGGGTCTGACTGAATGAAGAGCCGGACCCAAAAACGATCCAACGTCGCATAGGTGACCCCCAAAATTAATCCGTAGAGAATGTGGCCAACCAATGAGCCAAACAGCGAGCTGGCTTGGTCTGCTGACCAATCGATCGATTTGTGTGCTGCCCAAGGAAGCAAAGTGAGCTGGCCAAGAAACCACCAGAAGATTGCGTACCCGAGTCCCCAACCCATACAGGAGCCGTAGCCGCGCACGTCGCGCTGAAATAGCAGGCCAAAGGTA
>DATFSI010000020.1:0-10013 GCA_035262705.1 Candidatus Acidiferrum sp.
GTAAAACCACGCAAAGCACATGTCTCCAAATCATGCGCACGGAGGGGTGAATAACGCATTTGTAATGTTTCCCTCAGGATGCGGCGGCTTTGGGTTTAGCGGGGGCGAACACGATCAAAGCTGCGGCGATGATCACGAGAATCGCATCACCGACCAACAAATGAGTGCGCTCGTTCACATCCCGCAACGCCTGCGCCGCCATGACCACGGCATGCGCAACGCTCGACCAGGCCGTGAACGCAATCAGGCTGCGATGCGCGGACGGGTTGCGTGCCGCCATCAGCAGGAAAACTCCCAGCGTGACATAAAGGCTGAGCATCATTTGCAAGGCTTCGTCCTCATTAATTGTCACCAACGGATAAAGGAGAGCGAGAAACAGCACTCCAACCAAAACCAGGATGACCTTTAGGATGCGTTCGCGAATCATGGTGTCCCCCTTTAGAAGACTGCATGCGACGCCGCATTACGGAGCGTTGAGTTTCTGCAGCATCTTCACTGCGTTGCGGTTCTTGGCATTCAGCTGCAGCGACTTTTGATAATTGGCGATGGCCAGCGCCGTGTCGCCGGCATTCATGTACGCCTCGCCGAGGCTGTCATAAACGTTGCTGGATTGCGGATAAGTCGCGAGATTCAGCTGAAAGATTCGAATGGCGTCCTTAAGCTTGTTGGCGCGGAGAAGCTGATAGCCCAGGTTGTTTAGTTCGTTTTCCTCGAAGTTGTAGGTGTTAGCGGCGGTGGATTTGAGTTCGTGATATTGCCGCTCCGCTCCGTCGATTCCTCTCGACGCAATCGTAGCGGCGAGCGTGTCACCGATGGAGATGCGGCTATCGAATGCCGCCTTCACTTTCGGCGCCCACTGGGCCGCTGCGGTTGCGAAAATTCCCGCGCCCATTCCCAGGGTCAGTACGAAAAGAACACCGGCTGTGGCAATGCGTCGCACTAGTCCTGGGTAGTCCTGGGCGCGGAAATACAGCTCAAGAACTGCCAGCGGGAGCAGGTATTCCGCGTATGCCCAGAACACGGGCAGCGGCCCCCCAAATGTCGTCGGATCGAAGCCAATGGGCCCAAACAGCAGAACCGTCAGTGAAAATCCCACGCGGAAAAACCAAGAACCACTGCCCACCAGGAACAGGCGCAGCGCCCAGCGCCGATGTGTTTTGAAATCCCGTATCATCGCGTAGCGCAGCGCCAGAATCGCGAAAACGATCAGCAGGACGCCACTGAGCGAAATGGGTACGCGTTGCGCGCCGCTGAAGGAGATCCGTTTGCTGAAAAGCACCATATAGAGTCCCGTAGTCCCCTGGGTGAACGCGGCCAGCAGATAAAGCCGCCCGTTCCAGCGATGGAAATGCGGAAAGCGGTTACGGATTTGCGGAATAAGCTGAAACGCTCCGGCGATGCTGATGAGCGTGCCGAAAAGAATATGCCCGACGATGGCGGCATTGCTCATCGTCACGCCGGCGGTGTATTGCACGATTAAAACCTTGTTCCACGCTTGGAACCCACCGCGCGCCGCCGTCATTGCATAGAAAGAGGCGATGGTAAACGCAAACACGAATTGTCCCGCGACGGCCAACACAAACCAGAACTTCGCCGCAGCTTTCAGCGCGTTCCCCGCAAACAAATCCAGTTCCAACCGGGGGGGCATTACCGCTGTGCTCATGACATTTCTCCTTATTTGCGAAAAGAAACCCTAAGATTCAGTTTGGCTGGCGATACCGCCGCAGGCGCGCGGCCGCCACAAGAAAAATTGCCGCAAACACCAGCCCCAACCACAATCCCGGCGAAGCCAGAAATGCCCCGGGGGTCAGATGCATCCTTGGATCCATGGGCATGGCGCCGCTGTGCTCTTCGTGGTTGACCGCTGTGATGCCGCCACCGATGCGTTCCTGCAGGAACGCCGCAAAATACGAAGTATGGAACGCGATCTTTTCAAAAACGCCGACCGCAAATGGCGGTAAGAATGCCCAGAGAAACGGCGCGCGGCGCGCCCACGCCGAGATCAGCAGCAACCATGCATACATGGGCGCGTACCAGAGCATGTGTGCGGTCACCAGGTGATACAGCAGCATGAACAGCGCGCGGTACAACTCCAGCCGGCTCCAGAAAGCTCCGACGCTCTGTCCGCTGCCCAGCAAAACCACGCTGCTCAGCAGCAACATGATCGATTCAGTGGCCACGGTAATTGCAAAGGTGACCAGCGGCATCACCACGAGGGGAATGCTGGCCTTGGCCAGGACGGTAGTAAGGTCGGAAACCGGCAGCGATTTCCAGAACAGAATGCTACGGTCGCGCCGTTCCCCATAAAGTGCGTCAATCGAATAGAAAATGCTCACGATGAACGCCGCGCCCATGATCAGCGCCGCTGCCACGTCGAACGGCTGGGCGAGCTCCTCGCGCTGGTGCGCGGGGTCAAGCGTCATCGCATGCTGCATGGTGTGCGGCAGCGGAACCAGCACAAACACATAGCCGAGCAGAATCACGGCGGCGATGGCCAGCGGCGCAAGGTACACGGACCGGTATTCCCAGAGTTCACGGCGTACGCACCAGTAGAAGAGGCGCCCTGGCGTCATCACGGCCGGCGCCGCCTGCGATTGCACCGCCGATTCGGAAACGGCATCCGATTGCGTGTTCATTGCGCCGCTCCTTTCCCCCTGCCATTTCCGCCCAGCATGGCCACAAAGAGGTCCGCAATACTGGGTGTCCGCACCTCGCCGAATACGGCGAGGTGTTCACGGTTGGCCCGGTCAAACATCAAAATGCTGCGGCCAAGCAGCTGGCGCTCATAAATCGGCTTCAGCGCCCGTGCCGCGGCCAGTTGTTCTGCGCGCACCGCCACTTCCGCATAGCGCGATTCGAACTCCTCCATGCCGCAATTCAGCACGATGCGCCCGCGGTCGATAAACATAAGGTCGGTAAGAATGTGCTGCACCTCTTCCACCTGGTGCGTGGTCACCACGATGGTGCGGTTGCCGTCGAAATAATCGTTCAACAGCGAATCGTAGAATTGCTTGCGATAGAGAATGTCCAGCCCCAGCGTCGGCTCGTCCAGCACCAGCAGCCGCGCGTCAATGGCCATCACCAGAGCGAGGTGGAGCTGCGTCACCATGCCTTTCGAAAGTTCCCGCACTCTGCTGTTGCGTTTGATGTCGGTCTTGGTCAGGAAGCCTTCCGCCTTGGCGCGATCGAATCGCGGATGGACACCGGCCACGTAATCAAGCGCTTGCGAAACGCGCATCCAACGCGGCAGCACGGCCACATCCGCGATGAAGCAAACGTCCCGCATCAGTTGGTCGCGTTCTTCCCACGGTTTCCGCCCCAGCACTTTCAGTTCCCCCTGATAAGGCGTCAGGCCGAGGATTGCGTATAGCGCTGTGGTTTTGCCCGCGCCGTTCGGTCCGATCAGGCCGAGGATGCGCCCCTCTTCCACGCGTAAGTCAACGCCGTCCAGCGCCACCGTGGTGCCAAAAGCTTTGCGGAGGCCGCGTGCTTCTATGCAGATCATGGCTTAGCGCTCCTCCTTCTTTTCGGGTTTTGCGGGTGCATGGCCGTTCTGCAGCAGTTCTTCCGGTTTCAAGCCCAGCCGCTGCATGGTCGCGCGAACCCGCGGCCACTCTTCGGTCAGAAACTTTTGCCGCTCGCCGCGCAGCAGCAGATCCCGCGCGCCAGTCTTGACGAACATGCCCAGACCTCGCCGCTTTTCCACCAAGCCCTCATCCACCAGTTCCTGATAGCCCTTGAGCACCGTCAGCGGATTCACGCGATAGTCGGCCGCAACGTTGCGTACGGAGGGAAGGGGATCGCCTTCCTTGAGCGCGCCGTCAAGAATCAGCGCTACCATGCGGTCGCGCAGTTGGCGGTAAATCGGCTGACTGTCGTTCCATTCATCCATTCAGGAAATCCTAACCATTCGAGGCATGGAATATAGTGTTATACATAACTATAACACTATAATGATGTCAAGTGTTTTTTGAGGGTTTTCGCGACAGCTCAGGCAACGTATTGGATTTACGTAAGTTCCCAGCGAACGACTACCTTTCCATTTCACAGGCTGAAATAAAGGTCGAGCTAGTCGAGTGTTTCGCTAAACCAAGGCGTGTAGGGAAGACCGTGGCCCGACTCCAGCAGAACCTGGTGTTTTTCTGTGGCCGTACTTCCCAACAGACGCAAGGACCGCTTGTAGGTTCCCTTGTAAGCGGGAAAAAGCACCGTTATTCCCTGACAACGGCAACCTTCGAAGCCGGAACTTCCAGGCGCATCAGCCGGTGATTGGTGTCGAGATAAAGAAGAATCTCAAGGTCCGTGGTGCTCACTTTGAGCGACTCGTAGGATTTGCCTTCCGCTGTTGCGTTTCCCGCGGATTCTACGCTGATCGTGCCAGGAGTCAATTCCTGTGGAATTAAAACAGGGAAGGACTGCGACCCGCGTTTCGCCCAGTCGTACACCCGGGCGAGAATTTCATACTGGTGGTACAGGTTGTTGTCCAGCACCGCGATCAGCGGCGAATCGAACGAATTTTCCTGCTGAAAGGGGCGCGCGCCCTGCACTTGTAGCGTGGTCTTCGCCACCCCGTTGCTGAAGACGATATTTGCCGAATTCGCTTTGTCGGTCTGCGCCGTCCAATCGTAGCTCACCGGGATCCCGTTCGGCTGCAGCGTGAGCGCTCCAGTCACCTTGGCCGATTTACCGTCCGGCGTTTGCAACGACGTTGAGCCCTTCGCAACCCACGAGGCTCCGGACGGCTGAATTTCAAACTCCTCGCGGCCGATGGATTTCCCGTCCAGCTGAATATTGAACTTTCCCCTGTCCGCCACGAGCACGGACCCGGGAGCGCCTTTTTTATCCCCGGCGGACGCGGAGAGACACAACAAAGCCGTAAACACGAGAAACACGGCGCGGCGCATGCGCGAAGTTCGCTGACGATTACCTGCAAGCATAAGTCCTCTCAAGACGGCGGTTGTTCAAGCTCCAGATGGGATTCCAGATCCGCGGCTGGAACGCCCGCAATGCCGCGGCGAAGAATCTCGGCAACCACCACTGCCGCGTCGCCCGAGCTGTCCACGCGAAAATCGGCAAGCTGATACGAGACCACGCGTTGCGCATAAAGCGCGCGGAAACTGGCTTCATCGCGAAACAGCGGCCGGCCGGTCATGGTCGTGCAGCGCGAGAGCAGCACTTCGATTCGCGCATCCAGCCAGATCACCGGAACGCCTGCATTCCGCAGGAATTCCGGAGCACCCGCTTGTGCGTACGTGCCGCCCCCGAGAGCCAGAACCATCGGCTCCTGGTGCTCGACCGCGCGCCCCAAAGCCGCTCGCAATTCATTCGCTTCCAGTTGGCGAAACGCCGGCTCTCCGTGCCGCTCGAAAAATTGCGGAATGGTGATTCCCGCGGCCGCCTCAATGCGTTCATCGAGATCCACGAAGCGCCAGCCAAGTTGTTTGGCAAGCCGCCCGCCAACGGTGCTCTTGCCGGAGCCCATGAAACCCGCGAGGCACAGAATGGGTGTGCGTGTTGTGGAAGCTGGAGTCATGATCGCAAGGAACGCGGAATCTTGGAGAATGTCATAGCTCCTGAACTACAGAATACTTTGATTGAAACAGAAGCGGAAGTTGCTGGGAACAACCACGAATGACTTATGCCACCAAAGAAAAAACGGCCCACCTCGAAAGGCGGGCCGAGTCCAGGGTGTTCAAACCGTCGAAGCGATATCCTAGTTGCGTTTCAGGATGCGGATCGTGCCGCTGTAGGAAGAGAGCTCCACCTTGGCCAGTCCCTGGCCTACCGTGCCGAACAGGCTGTGCGCGTAACGCGAAGCCGTCGAATGATGCGTATGCGTATCCGGCTTCAGAAAAGCCGCCGCCTGGTTGTCCACGGTTCCCAGATTCGTACGCGCGTTCAGGTCAAACGAATCGTTGCCGGAAAAGCGCACTTCCACCAGTCCCCGCCCGCTTTTCATCGTGTAAATTCCCGTCCGGATGAAGTCGCCGTCGTAAAGAATGTTGCCGGAAGTCGTCATCAGATTCACGTTCGTCAGCGCCGGCTGCAGGACCTGCGCGTTGCCACTGATCGACATGAACTCCAGCTTCCCCGAGCATAGCGTGCACACCAGCGAACCGCCGGTGGTCTTCACGATGATGTAGCCGGACACTTCCTTCAGGTGCACGTCGCCGGCCACACTTTCCAGTTTCATGTCTCCAGTGACCTGCTCAACATAAATAAGGCCGGTTTGCGTTTTCAGCTGCAGTTCGGTTTGCTCCGGAACCGATAGTTGGAAATCCGCTTGCAGTTCTTGCGGTTCGCTCGTGGAACCCATCGCGCTGGCGCTGATATCAATGCGGTCGCCCACCTGCTCGACTTCCACCGCGACCTTTTCTGCCGTTGCTGTGCTGGAGACTACCACTTCTGGGTTCTTCGAAGATTTTACTTCGATGCGCCCGTTCACGATGTTCTGCAGTACCACCACGGGACGGTTCTTCACCGCAAAATGCCGCTCCTGATGCTGCGGCGCGCCGGCGATAGCCGTAGACGACGCGAAAAGAATCAGGCCGGCGGTCCAGACGCTCAAGGAGTGGCGCGGGTTGATCATGGGCTGCATGTTAGTGTTCGCTCCTGCCGCTTTCCATCATCGCGGCGAGTAAATCGGCCTTTTGCTGATACGCGATATTCAGGTATTCCCGGGCCAGTTCATCCTCGGGGTGCTTGCCTAGATGCTGTTCGCACTCAGCAATAAATTCGTTCAGGGTATGCAGATTCTGTCGCAGTGACGCATCCACCTGGGCATTACCGGCGCCCGCCAGCCGCATGTTGGAAACATCCACTTCCGTCTCTGAAAGCGTTGTCGAAGCATTCTCCGATGGTGAAGGCTTCAGCACTTTTACCCGGGATGGTGCCGGCCCCGGCGCGGAATTTTTCGCCGTGACATCCACAGGCGCAGACGGGGAATTCGTCACGCCGCCGGGCGCGGAGGGCCCCGTCGTGCCGGTGATCTTCGCAGTCGATGTTTCGGTTGGCACATTGACAGTATTCGTAGTGCGCGAGGTGTGCGTCAGGAAAACGGCGGTTACCGCAAGAAGAAGCGCGGCGCCGGCAGTGGCCAGAGAACGTGGCTTCAGGAAAAAGCCGAGATTTTCCCACCAGGAAGGGCCCAACGCGGTTTCCGCCGGCTCCTTGATCAAGCCTTCCGCTTCCAATTGCGCACGCAATGAAAGCCACACGCGATCCGGAGGAGTTACCTCCGAAGAAAGCGTCCGCGCAGCGGCCACGATGGAATCGATATCCGAAAGGAAATCCTGGCAGCGCGAGCAACCGCCAAGGTGTTCGCGGGCTTCGGCGGAAAGCGGGCCGGACCCTTCCGATGCGAGAACGGACTCAAAATCCTTACACTGCATACAACCTGCTCCCGAGAGCGCGGCACTGGGCGGCCACCTCTCGAAAATCATTCCGTAAATTCTTCGCACCGGATCTTTGGGATGTTTTCTTCATTCTAGCCTAATCCAGTGCTCCCGACTGACTTTTTGCCGCCTTCCGTTCTTCGCGGGCCTGTTCCCGGATTTCTTCCTGGAGCAACTCGCGCAGGCGGGTGCGCGCCTTGTGCAACTGCGACTTCGAATTTCCCACCGAACATCCCATAATGTCGGCAATCTCGTTGTGCTCGTACCCCTGCACGTCATGCAGGACAAAAACCGTGCGGTAACCCGGCGGCAGCTTTTCGATCGAGCGCTCGAGATTCACGCGATCCACGGCTCCGGACAACCTTAGGTCCGGTGCACCCACGTCCCTCTTCGGTCCACTATTTTCGGCATCCGGCTCCATGGTCTCTTCCAGGGAGTCCGTGGGCAACGACTTCTTCCGCAACCTCATCAGCACGACGTTCACGGTCATTCGGTGCAACCATGTGGAAAACGCCGATTCGCCACGAAACGTGCCGATTTTCCGGTAGAGCTGTAGGAAGGCCTCCTGCATCAGGTCCTCCGCGTCGGCAGGGTTCCCTACCATCCTGAGGCACAGGGCATACACCCTGCGGCTATGCAGCTGGTAAAGGAACTCGAAGGCCGCAGCATTCCCTGCCTGGGCCTGGCGAATCGCCTCGGCTTCGGTCCACGTTACCGGTTGAGGTGGTCGTTGACGGGCCAACTGTCCAGTCGCGGCGCCACTAGAAGAACGGATGCGCCGAATCGCTCCTAAAGTTGTCCCTGGAATGACGGTCGAGGCGCACATATGCAACCTATAGAGGGGGGAATCCGCCTATAGGTTGCATGGGGGCCAAGCGTGCGTCCCCAAGGAGTAAAGGCTTATTGTCCCTTGAGCAGGGACATTCGTCTATGGGCAAGCTGCTGTTTGGGCACCAGGATCCGCGAGGCCGGACTAAACGCGTGTCGTTGCAGGGCCGCGTTGAACTCCGGAAGCTGCTCCTCGGGTAGGGCATTGAGAAAGGACTTGAGGAGCACGATGGTCTCGCGAAGGCAGGTATTGATGTCGTAGTGCACGGCGACCAGGACTTCCCACGCACGTTCCGGATGCAGGGTACCGTTCTCATTCAGTTCCGAAGCCGTGCTCGAAAAGGTGTTGCTCAGGTCCTCGATCAACTCCAAAAGTGTGGAGATTTTGTGCACAAACTGCGACCGCTGGCTAAGCAGAATGTGGCTGCACAGACGATTGTAGTGTGCCGCGCGGCGGCTGAGATTCTGCTGAAAATTGTCGGGGTCGAGAGGACTGCTATTGGGGGTAATGTGGAAATGTTTGGCGTGTGCCAGCAGCCCACACAGCAGGACTTCTACGTTGCCGGCAAGCCTCTTGCACAATGCAGGCGTGATCGAGAGGGCCATATACGCTTTATGCAGGCGCCCGACGCGCCTCAGCCCAAGCGCTTCATCCAGGTTGATACTGAACATCGCATAAGAAGTTTCAAACAGGCGCAAAGTAGGCAGATACGTTACCGCTTTTTCAGAAGAGAGCGGCGCTCTCCAATCTTGAGAAACGGAGCCGGTGCGTGTAGTTGTCCGGTTGAAACGCACAGTCAACCTCCGGGTACACCGATCGATAAGTCTGGGGAGTATAACAGATATTTTACGAGTCAATAATATTTAATTTCATTCACCAATTTTGGGGCAGAAAGGAGCCCTACTAGGCCGCCGCCTTCCTTGCCCTCGCTTCTAGCCGCCTTTATACTCCTGTTAGCAAAAAGAAGGAAGGAAGTTCATTTTGGATTTCGAGCCGCGTGACCAATTCGAGCAACGCCAAAAAAAGCTCGAACAAATTCAAGCACTTGGATATGAAGCATTTCCCAGGGAGTTTCGCTGGACCGACTCTCCCGCCGACTTGCTTCGCAAATACTCCGCGTCCAAGGCGGCGGAATTAGAGGCCGCAAAGCACGAAGCCCGAGTAGCTGGACGCATCCTCTCCTACCGTCTGATGGGGAAGGCGGGTTTTGCGCACCTGCAAGGTTCCGGCAAGCGCATCCAGGTTTATGTCCGCAAGGACGTTGTCGGTGAAAGAGGTTTTCAACTCTTTCAACTCCTGGACTTGGGCGACCACATCGGCGTGCGCGGCCATATGTTCCGCACCAAGACCGGTGAGCTCTCTGTATGGGTCGAGGAGTTGTTTTTCCTCTCCAAGGCGCTTCTCCCGCTTCCTGAAAAATGGCATGGACTGGCCGATGTCGAACTTCGCTACCGCCAGAGATATCTGGATCTTATTGCCAACGAAAAGTCCCGCGAGGTTTTCGAAACCCGCGCACGCATGATCCGCGAATTGCGCAAGTTTTTTGAGGAACGCGGCTACATCGAAGTGGAAACGCCCATGATGCACTCCATCGCCGGCGGCGCCACAGCACGGCCTTTTGTCACCCACCACAACACGCTCGGCATGAACCTATACTTGCGGATCGCGCCCGAGCTGTATCTGAAACGCCTGACGGTGGGCGGCTTTGACCGCGTCTTCGAAATCAACCGCAATTTCCGCAACGAAGGCATCTCCACCCAGCACAATCCGGAATTCACCATGCTGGAGTT
>DATFSI010000021.1:0-9117 GCA_035262705.1 Candidatus Acidiferrum sp.
AAAGCTCTCCACTCCACCCGACGTTCGTCCGTAGCCGGCGGAGAATGTGGAGGTCAGCACCTTAAACTCGGTCATGGCCTCAACGGAAGGAGCGGTCTGGTCAAATGCAGACCCGCTATCCGCACGGGCTGTGCTAACACCATCGAGAAGCACTTCCGTACCGAAATTCTGGCCGCCTGTTAGTTTGGATTGAAAAATACCGTTGGCAGTGGCCGCATTCTGGTTAGTTCCCGGCCCTTGCGTTCCGGGGGTGAGAAAGACAAAGGTTTCCGGCGAACGGAGAAAGCTCTGGCTAGACGCAAACAAGCCCAATGGCAAATCTATAATCTGCTTGTTGCTCACAACCGTGCCAACCTCAGCATTCTCGACCTCGAGAGTCGGTGCGTCGGCGACGACGGTGAGGGTCTCTTTGACATCACCCGGCTGCATGGTGACATCCAGCGATGCAGTCGTATTCACCCGCACCACCACACCCGTCAGTTGGGCAACCTTGAAGCCTTTCGCGCTGACGGTAACGTTGTAGGCTCCCAGGACGAGGTCGCTTAGGCGATACGAACCCGTGGAGCTCGAGACGGTGTTGTAGACGCTGTGCGTCTCCGCGCCGGTCGCGGTCACTTCGGCGCCCGCGATAGCTGCGCCGGAAGAGTCGAGAATGGACCCGGCGATGGCTCCGTTATTGGTTTGCGCGCGAAGAGAAAACCCACTCAGGGTAAGCAGAACTGCAAACGCCAGGAAGCGCCCCAGCGTAACGACCAAAGACCGCATAGCCTACCTCCGGCTCCGTCTCTTGAGGGAGCCACACGAGCGCGGATCGATCGTTCCCTACCCAATGCACCCAAAAGGGTCTATGGGAACCCTTAACAGCCGAGCCCAACAGGTCAAGGGACAGACGCGTCTTTCCCGCGCGGCGTTTAGGCCACGGCGGCTCGACTAAGACAATCGTTTGTCCAAACAACTTTCACGGAAGTACCCCAACATGGGGGTTATTTGGCCCCATCGAAGAGATTGTTGTCAAGCAGAAATTTTTGGAATACTGTGTAGGCAAACGTTTGTCTTACGTCAAAAGGGCGGTTCAAACCGGAACCGGGTCGCGATTCTGTAAAGAATTTAAGCAAATTGGGGTTTGCCTTAGCGCGCCAAGCGCTCGGAAAACCCGAAAATTCCGGTTTTGGGATATTCTTAATGGCAGCTTCTAACAGCAACGAGCCCCGGCTCGCTGAGGTCGTTCCCAAACAGGCCGTGACCAAGCCCAAGCGCAAATCCCTGGATGGTGAGCGCCCCGCCAGCTTGAAGATGCTGGCCGACTACCTCGGTCTCTGCCCCGCCACCGTTTCCGTGGTTCTCAACAACGTGCCGGGCCGCTCCATCCCGCACGAAACCCGCGAGCGTGTCCGGGATGCGGCCCGGAAGTTCAATTACCACCCGAGTCTGCTGGCGCGTTCGTTGCGCAAGAAAAGAACGTTTACCGTCGGCGTGCTGGTGCCCGAGCTGAACGACGGGTACCACACCATGGTGATGAGCGGCATTGGCGACCACCTGATGCGCGAGGGCTATTTTTACTTCAGCGCGCACCATCGCCACAAACCGGACATGATCGAGGAGTATCCGCGGCTGCTGATGGGGCGCGGCGCGGAGGGGTTGATCTGCATCGACACCAACCTGACACACGAACTATCTGTCCCGGTGGTGGCGGTGGCCGGCCACAAGAAGATACCGGGAGTCACGAACGTGCTGCTCGATCACCGCCGCGCGGCCGATCTGATCGTTCGCCATCTTGCCGAACTCGGCCACAAGCATATTGCGTTCATAAAAGGGCAGCCCTTCAGCGCCGACTCACGAACCCGCTGGGACTGCATCACCGCCGCCGCCAAGGATATAGGGATCGCCATCAATCATGAATTGACGGTGCAACTGGAGCGCGACATCTCTTCCCCGGAACTCGGCTATCCGGTAGTGCAGACGCTTCTGCAAAGCCACAAGCACTTCACGGCAATCGTGGCGTTCAACGATATGTCCGCTATCGGCGCCATTCGCGCGCTGCGAGACGTGAACCTGCGAGTACCGGAAGACGTTTCCGTCATTGGATTTGATGATATCCAGGCCGCCGCGTATCACAATCCGAGACTCACGACTATTCGCCAGCCTTTGCACGATATGGGGGAAACGGCGGCGCGCATTCTTTTGCAGCGGCTGCAGGGATTTAAGGATTACCCGCAGGAATTTGCGGCTCCCCCGGAGCTCATCACTCGGGAAACTACCGGCCCGGCAAACCCACGAGGCCGGCGTCGTTGACCCGGCTCCCTATGGCTGGGCTGAAAGACGGAAGCTGCCGCGAAGGCGAATGTCCGCCGAGGAATTTCCGACGAAGATTCCAAAATCGCCCGGCTCGGCGTTCCAATCGTGTTTCCTGGCATCGTAAAAGGAAAACGCCCGCCGATCGAGGGTGAGTGTTACCAGCTTGCTCTCGCCTGGCCGCAAATTAATCTTGGCGAAACCTTTCAATTCCTTTGGCGGGCGCGGCACACTGGCATGCGTATCGCCCACGTAGAGCTGCGCGATCTCCGCGCCTTCGCGTGAGCCTGTGTTCTTGATCTCGAAGGAAACTTTCGCGAGGGCTTTCCCGCCTTTTTCTGCGGGCTCGACCTGCAGATGAGAGTATGCAAATTGCGTGTAGGAAAGACCAAAGCCGAAAGGAAACAGCGGCTTGACCGCGGACTGATCGAAGTGGCGATAGCCGAGAAAAATGCCTTCCGTGTAAGCGATGCGCTGGTCGCCTTTTTGGGGGTAGTAGCTGTGATAGGTGGGGTTGTCTTCCCAGCGGCGTTCGAAGGAAACCGGCAATTTGCCGGAAGGGCTGACTTCTCCGAAGAGAATTTGTGACAGAGCTCGTCCGCCTTCCTGCCCCGGATACCAGGCATCCAGAAGCACCGGCACTTTGTCTATCCATCGCGTCATATCCACGCCGCCGCCGGCCGACAGCACCACAATGACGTTTTTGTTCAGGCTTGCCACTTCTTCGAGCAAAGCATCTTGCCCGCCCGGCAGACGAAACGTCCGGTCAGAACCTTCCCCTTCGTTGCCGGGATCGAAACCCACGCAAACGATAACCGCGTCCGACTCGGCAATTTGTGATTTTGTCGCTTTCTCCAGAGGTTGCGTAGCTGGAGCGATCCCGAATCGCACCGTGGCCGTCCCCGTAGATTCGAAGTATTCCAAGCGAATCTTGTGCGGCGTGCCCGCCTGGAGATGCGTTCCGTAGGTGTTGAGCGTCTCGCCGTGCGTGTGCCAGTCGTCGATCACCAAAGCATCGTCGAGATACAGCCGGACGCCATCGTCGGTCAAAGTGTAAAATTTATAGTCGTCCTCCGCAGGAGGAGCAAAATATCCCGTCCAACGCACCGAAAAGTGGTCTACCGGACCGCTATCGGAGTAACTCCCCGCTCCCCAATGAAAATCAATCTGGCGGTCGGTTCGCACCAGGGTTGGCTGACCATTTATTCCCTCATTGTCGAAATATTCTCCCTTTAGTCCATCCGGCCCCCCCGGCGCTGTGACGAACGCGGTCTTGTCCACGATCGTGTCGAGCGAAATGTCAGGCGGCAAATACCGTACGGGCACGCCACCCCCAAGGAAATTGCTGATGCCTTCCAAGTAGCTGACCGCACTGAACGGTTTTGTTTGGGAACTGCCGCCTCCGCCGCTCACCGCTGGATACGCATCCGGTCCGAGCACGGCAATGGAACGGAGCTTGGCTTTGTTCAGGGGCAGAAGATGGTTCTCATTCTTCAGCAGAACCATCCCGCTTCTCGCTTGTTCGAGGACGAGCTCGCGATCTTCCAGGCTGTACAGGGGAACGCTTGGATCGAGTTGCTCGCGATCGAGAAAGCCAAATTCAATCATTTTGCGCAGGATGCGGCGCACTTTGTCATCGATTGTGGACACCGCCACTTCGCCCCGCTGGATGGCGGGAAGCAGTGTGCTTGCGTTCATATAGGCCGCGAACGGCATTTCCAGGTCCAGGCCATTGTTGGCTGCGCCGATGCCGTCATGAGTCGCCCCCCAATCCGACATCAGGATGCCGTCGAAGCCCCACTCTTTCTTTGCAATACCGTTGTTCAAATTTCCATTCTGAGTCATGTACAAACCATTGACCAGATTGTAGGCATCCATCAGCGCCGCCACGTGCGCTTCTTTCACGGAAGCTTCAAACGCGGGAAGGTAAATTTCACGGAGTGTGCGCTCGTCCACATCGGAGCTGTGATCCATGCGTCCGTATTCCATGTTGTTCGCCACGAAGTGCTTTGCCGTGGCAATCACCCCTTGAGACTGCATGCCCTCGATCACACCCACAGCCATACGGGCAGCAAGGTAGGGGTCCTCGCCAAAGTACTCGAAGTTTCGCCCGTTCATCGGCGCGCGGTAAATGTTCATGCCGGGCGCGAGGACAATGTGGACCGCCCTGGCA
Source organism: Candidatus Acidiferrum sp. (assembly GCA_035262705.1). GTDB lineage: Bacteria > Acidobacteriota > Terriglobia > Acidiferrales > UBA7541 > Acidiferrum. The sequence continues at coordinate 4,466 of DATFSI010000021.1, forward strand.
CGCGCATCTTTCCCCATGGCCTCGCCGAATCGTTTCGCGAGCGTGACGTCCCACGATGCAGCCAGGCTGATTCCCGCCGGATATGCAGTGGTTTCTCCATAGTCGTGCACTCCCATCGGCCCATCGGACATGCGAAGGGCGGGAATGCCCAACCGCGGAATGGCTCGGGTGTAAAAATCATTGATCCCGCCGATCAGCGTGATTTTTTCTTCCAGAGTCATTTTGCTCAGAAGTGCTTCGACGCGTTTTTCAACCTCGGCGGGCGATGAATGTCGGCTTTGCGCGTTGCTTGGCAGCACGACGCCGACCAGTGCAAAGAAAATCAGGACGACAAGGAAAAGGTTGCCGTAACGGGTGCGCTCATGCGATCTCATGGTTGCTCCTCGCTCTTGATCATTTGCTGCGGCATCTTAACGCTGGAATACCATTCCTCCGCAAGACCCGAAAATAAGACGAAGGGCAGAAGTTCCTTCGGCCAGGAGCTTTCAAAACGTGAAAACACTGGCGCCGAGGCGAAATTTTGTGGACAAAATCATTGCGCCAGCGGAAAACTGGATGGCCATGCGCTTCGTCCATTTTTTCATTGTTGCCGTTGCTGCGCCTCTTTTGGCTTGGTTACCGGCCGCCGCAACCACCCATCTGGTTACCGGTAACGGTTTGGGATTCGCCGTGGCCTTGCCGGACAACGGCACACTTAGCAAGTTTTATGCCCATCCCTATTGCTTTACTGGACCAGATCCCCAAAATTCACTGAGCGAGGGGGTGGAAACCGCCAATTTTATTAAGAGCCTTGGCTGGAACGACAAAACATCGCAAAACGTTTCTTCAGAGTATGTGGAAGAGTCGCAGATCATCCACACACACGGCAACGCGGGCGACGCTTTCTTCTTTATGCCCTTTGGGTTCGACCAGGCAGCGCTCATCATCCTCTGGGAACCCGCTTCCGCCGAAGGACAGCAGGGTTTTTGGTCCGCGGATTGGAACAAGCCGGTCAAATCAAGAAAAGTTCTGCGCATGTTTGGGGCCGAAATGCAGATTCTTCACTTTGATGGCATTCAGGAGTCGTTATTGCTCATTCCCTTGAGCAAGAGACAGAAGGAACCGGCGCAGCCGCTCGAATATTTGTCCGGCAACCACGCCTGGGCGCTGGTTTCTCTGGAAAACGAAGGGGAACTCGAACATGCTGCCCAGCAATTCCATCGCTGGCAAACCGGACTTGAGCCGAAGGAGTTGGTGAAACGCGAAATCGCTGAAGTGGAGCGCTGGCGGGTCCAGCCTGCGGTGCATTTCCTGGAAGAAAACGAGCGCCGCGTTTGGCGTCAGAGCGAAATCGTTCTCCGTATGGCGCAGAGCCGCGAACCCAACCGCCCGGGACGCTTCAGCAACGGCCTCATCATTGCTGGCTTGCCTGATGGTTTGTGGTTCACGCCTTGGGTGCGGGACATGGCTTACGCCACTGTGGCGTTCGCGCGAATGGGACATAAGGATGAGGCGCGTGCCGCGCTGCTCGCCTACTTCAATGCTCGCCCCACGGGAAAAATGCGGAAGGAAACCGGCACCGATTACCAGGTCTCGGTGGTCCGCTACTTTGGTGACGGCTCCGAAGAACCGTTCTTCACGATGGAAGGCAGCACCAATATTGAGCTCGACGATTGGGCACTTGTCTTATGGGCTCTTGGGGAATATCTCCAACGCTTCCCGGATCCCCCATTGCTTCAGCTCTCCACCTATCGTGGCCGTTTGTATGAAAGCGCCAGGGATTATGTGGCGAAACCCCTGCTGGCGAATCTTGAAAAGTATGGCGACGGTTTGATCGTCGCAGCCGATACTTCGATCTGGGAAGAGCGGCAGAAAGACAAGAAGCATTTCGCTTTTTCCACCGCCGCTGCCATCGCAGGCCTTCACAACTTCGCCGGGATCGCGGGAAGCGCAGGCGACGAACACACGCAAACGGAAATCCTTGCCCAGGTCGCACTTCTCGAAAAAGGTTTCACCGCGGCTTTCATCAGGGGTGGAAAGCTGCGGGGAACGCTCGAAGAAGGTGTGAAGAACGACATCGACGGGGCGCTTCTGGCCGTGATCAATTTTGGGATCGTCAACGATCCCGGGATCCTGCGCGATACGGTCGATCGGATGGAGCTGTTAAGAGTGGCGTCCGGCGGTTACCGGCGTGTCCGCGGCATCCTGCGCGACCCATCTATCTTTGAATATTGGTATGAAAAGCAGGAATTTCTTTTTGTGGATTTCAACCTGGCGGAAGTTTATCGAAGGCTGGGCAGGAATGCCGATGCGGATGCGATCCTTAAGCGCATCGTAAACAAAGCGGCCGCGGACCACAACGTCATTCCGGAAATGTATGTCGCCGAAAGCTGCACCCTGTTTCCCGGAGAACTGGGCGATCCCACGGGAGCCAAACCGATGGTTGGATACGGCGCCGGTGCCTACATTGTGCAAGTTCTGCGGAGGAGTGAGTTTCGGAGTCAGCCATAAATTCGCGCTGGCTCCTCTGATGGCTTAGGCAGACTCAAACTGGGAAATGAAGTACCAATGCCTGAGAAGAATTTAGGACGCGTTTTTTACTTCAGCTGGATGCTGGCGTGCAGCGGAAAGCTCTGCGAAGAGCCGCCGACAGAAAACGTGTATTCGCCGGGCAGCAGCTTCCAGGAATTGGTTTGCTCGTCGTAAATGGTGAGATAACGCGGATCGATGGCGATACTGACGTCGCGCGATTCGCCCGGCTGCAGAGAAACCTTGCTCCATCCAACGAGGCGCTTCGGCGGCTCGCCGGAGCCTTTTGGCAGCGAAGCATAGACCTCAGCGATTTCCATGCCTTGGCGTTTGCCGCTGTTTTTCAGAGTGAAATTCACGGTGACGCCGTTTGCGGAAGCAAGCTTGAGACCCGAATAACCGAAGGTGGTATAGGAAAGGCCGAAACCAAACGGAAATAAAACTTCCTTGTGTTCGGCGTCGTACCACTTGTAGCCGACCTTGAGTCCTTCATCGTAATGGACTTCAAAGGTGGCCTTCGCTTCCCCCGTTTTCATCACGGCGTTCTTGTCCGCCTGTTCTGGCGTCGGAAGGGTCACGGCGGGATGCGGCATGTCTTGTTCCGACCGCGGGAAGGTAATCGGCAATTTGCCGGAGGGATTCACATCGCCGAACAAAACATTGGCCACCGCATCCGCGCCCTTGCTGCCCGCGTACCAGGCTTCCAGGATGCCTCCAACCTTGCCCGCCCAGGGCATGGTGACAGCTGACCCCGTTTCCAGCACCACGACGGTGTGAGGATTCGCGGCGGCGACTTGTTCGATCAGCGCGTCCTGATTTTCCGGCAAGGCTAAATCGGGCAAGTCGAAATCTTCACTGGTCCATTGATAAACGAAGACCACAGCGACGTCCGACTTCCGCGCCAATTCCGCCGCTTCCGCGGGATTCACTCCGGAATTGAACTGCACACTCGCTCCGCCTGCGCGCGCGGCAACGGCCTTAAGCGGCGAGGGGGGGAACCACACATGGGATTTCCAAACAGGTTGATAACCGCCGGGCGGATCCACTTGTGCAGAGCCGCCGCCGGAAATCATGCCCGTGTCCGCGTGAGGGCCAATCACCGCAATGGAATGAATTTTGCTTTTGTCGAGGGGAAGCAGGGCGTTTTCATTTTTCAGCAGCACAGCGGATTCCTCCGCGAGGTGCCGGGAAACGGCGAAGCCGGCTTCGACGTCCACAACACTCTTGCGAACGGGATCGTCTATGATGCCGGCAGCGAATTCCGCGCGCAGCACACGGCGCACGTGCTCATCGAGCTCAGCGACGGAAACCTTTCCACTTTGCACGGCCTGCTTCAGTTTTTCGCCGTAAAAATCCTCAAGCGGCTGCTCCACATCGAGCCCTGCGGCGGAAGCCTTCACCGTGCTGTGCGTGGCGCCCCAATCGGAAACGACGAATCCCGTGAAGTTCCATTCCTTGCGGAGAACATCGGTGAGCAGCCAGTGGTTCTCGCAAGCGTAGTCGCCGTTGAGGGCATTGTAGGAGCACATAACCGCGCCGGGATTGCCGATTTCGATGCCGATCTGGAAAGCCAGCAGGTCGCTTTCCCGCATGGCGCGTTTGCCGATGATGGAATTGACTTCTTCGCGGCCGCTTTCCTGGTCGTTTACGGCGAAATGTTTGATGTCGCCGATGACGTGCTGCGCCTGTTCACACTTGATTCGGTTTCCCACGAGTGTGCCGGCCAGAATGGGATCCTCGCCCTGGTATTCGAAATTGCGACCGTTGCGCAGCTCGCGCGCAATATTTACGCCCCCGCCGAGAGTCATGTTGAAGCCCTGGGCGCGCAATTCCCTGCCGATCAAAGTCCCGTATTCGCAGGCTGCCTGCGTATCCCAACTGGCCGCGGCGGCCATGTTAGAGGGTAGAGCCGTGGAATAGCGGCCGTTCTCCGCGCTGCTGCGAACGCCGTATGCGGCATCGCTCATTTGGATCATGGGAATGCCCAGGCGCGGCACTCCCAGAACGAATCCGGCTCCGCCGTTCCCAAGAAGCGCATTTCGGTGCGGGCCTCCCGCCCAGCCCCGCATGCCGTTACCGTGGAGCAGGTCGATTTTTTCGTCGAGGGTGAGTTCCTTCAAGACGAGCTCCGCACGCTGGTCGGG
>DATFSI010000022.1:0-9791 GCA_035262705.1 Candidatus Acidiferrum sp.
CCGGTCTCGCGCACAATCGGAGCGGAACGTCTCGTGGACGAAATGATCTTCCGCTTTACTCACACTTTAGAAATGGACTGGATGCTTCCGGGGGTTGCTCCTACCGGCAAACGGGTCGAATGCGGATTGGTCGTAATCGTACATTTTCGTGAAGGAAAACTGTTCAGCGAGCATATATATTGGGACCAAGCCTCGGTTCTTGCGCAAGTCGGTCTCATTGATGCTTCGCGTCTCCCGGTAACCGGCGTTGAAGCAGCGAAGAAGTTGGCAAACCCAGGAATGCCGTCAAACAAGTTGATCGAAAGAGCTGCTGCGTACAAGAATCGCTGAGAACGGATTGTTGAGCCGGAAGACTCTAGCTGCGCCAACAAACGCAGGGTTAGGCTATACTCGCGGTGCTCGGAGGTCGCCACATGCTTTGCCATCCCGCTGCGCGCAGCGTCTGGCTTCTGGTGATACTCGGCTGCATCAATGCATTCTCCTTGGAGCCGGGAGCGGATGTTGCCGAACCATATTCCGTGGTCCACGGCTGGCCGCAGCTCCCTCCGGGATTCGTCCTAGGCCAGGTTTCCGGCCTGGGGGTCGATTCTCATAATCACGTCTTTGTATTCCATCGGGCGGAGAATTCCTGGGCCACCGACAAAACACATGTCATTCCTTCCGCCACGATCCTCTGTTTCGACGGAGCTTCAGGCCAGCTGCTTTCCTCCTGGGGACAAAATCGTTTTCTGGAACCCCATGGTCTTAGAGTGGACCGCCGCGACAACGTTTGGGTCACAGATCGTGCCCTGCAGCAGGTATTTGAGTTCACTCATGACGGTACCCTTCTGCTAACCATAGGTACGGAACGCACTCCTGGCGTGGACGGCACGCATTTCAATTTGCCCACCGATATCGCCTTTGCTCCGGACGGAAGCGTCTACGTGAGCGACGGTTACGGCAACAATCGAGTGGCCAAGTTCTCTGCCGACGGGAAGTTCCTGCTTGATTGGGGGCGCAAAGGCGATGGACCGGGAGAATTTAATCTTCCCCATAGTGTTGCTGTAGACGCCGAAGGACTCGTTTACGTTGCTGATCGTTCCAATTCCCGCATCCAGGTGTTCGATGGCAACGGGAAGTTCCTAAAAATGTGGAAATCAGGGGAACTCGGCAGACCGTGGTCGTTGACCATCGGACCCGACAATCTGCTTTATGTGGTGGACGGAGGAGACCTCAAACCGGCTCCGCCAGACCGTGGGCAACTTCTTAAGCTTGACCTTACCGGCAAAATCCTCGCCAAGTGGAGCCGTTATGGAAACTACGACGGCGAGATCTATTGGGGCCATGATCTCGCGGTTGGCAAAGACGGTGCTGTCTATGTCGGGGACGTGTATCACGGAATGCGTGTGCAAAAGTTCATTCCGAGACAAGGGACTCCCGGTCCGGGTCTCTAATCGGGCTAATCAGCAGGGTCGGATCGCCGGCGCCTATAGCAAAGCTGTCGGGAGGCAGTGACCATCACCTGGGCATCGGCTTAGGGCAACATCCTCTAAGCTTTATATTCGCGGCAGCGCCGGATAATGGCATTGGTGGAACTGTCGTGCGAGAGTTTCGGCTCAGCCGGGCTTTCAAGTTCAGGAATGATGCGTTGGGCGAGCACTTTGCCTAGTTCGACTCCCCACTGATCGAACGAGTCGATCCCCCAGACCGCTCCCTGTGTAAACACGGAATGTTCATAGAGGGCGACGAGTTTGCCGAGGGCTTCGGGAGTCAAACTCTCCAGCAGGATTGTGTTGGATGGCCGGTTACCTTCGAAGACGCGATGCGGCACCAATGCATCGGCCGTTCCTTCGGCCTTCACCTGCTTGGCATTTTTTCCGAACGCCAGCGCTTCGGTTTGCGCACACACATTCGCCAGGAGCATGTCGTGATGGCGACCCAACGGATTCAGAGATTTGCCGAAAGCGATGAAATCACAGGGGATGAGCCGGGTTCCCTGATGGATCAACTGATAGAAAGAATGCTGCCCGTTTGTGCCGGGTTCGCCCCAATAGATCGGCCCGGTATCATAGTTGACCGTCTTGCCGTTGAGCGTGACGTGTTTCCCATTGCTCTCCATGGTGAGCTGCTGCAGATAAGCGGGAAAACGCTTGAGGTATTGCTCGTAAGGAAGGACGGCGACGGTCTGCGCGCCGAAGAAGTTGTTGTACCAGAAAGAGAGCAGACCGAGCAACACCGGCAGATTGCGTTCGAAAGGAGTCTTGCGGAAGTGCTCGTCCATCTGGTGAAAGCCGCCCAGCATCGCGCGGAAACTCTCGGGCCCGATAGCCAGCATAGTGGATAGCCCGATAGCCGAGTCCATCGAGTAACGGCCGCCAACCCAATCCCAGAAGCCGAACATGTTGGCTGTATCGATGCCGAATTTAGCGACTTCCGCCGCATTGGTACTCACGGCAACAAAATGGGCAGCAATGGCTTTCTCACCGGCTCCGCTGGTCTTGAGGAACCAATCGCGAGCTGTGTGCGCGTTCGTCATGGTCTCCAGCGTTGTAAACGTCTTTGAGGACACGATGAACAGCGTTTCCGAGGGATCGAGATCCACAACTGCTTCGGCGAAGTCTGTGCTGTCCACGTTTGACACAAAACGGAAGGCCATCCCACGGTCGCTGTAGTGTTTGAGGGCCTCGTAAGCCATGACCGGGCCGAGGTCGGAGCCACCAATACCAATGTTGATCACGTTGCGGATGCGCTTGCCCGTGCAGCCCTTCCACTCGCCACTGCGCACGCGATTGCAAAACGCGGACATCTTGTCGAGCACAGCATGCACGTCCGGCACGACATTCTTGCCGTCCACAACTATGGTCTCGCCCTTCGGGGCCCGCAGCGCCACGTGCAAGACCGCGCGATTTTCCGTGATGTTGATCTTGTCACCGCGGAACATCGCATCGATGCGGGCCTGGAGCCCGGACTCCTTGGCCAGATCGATCAGCAGTTTCAGAGTCTTTTCGGTGATGCGATTCTTCGAGTAATCCAGATATATTCCCAGAGCTTCTAGGGTGTATTTCTCCGCGCGCTTCGGATCCTTTTCGAAAAGGTCGCGCAGGTGCTTGGATTGAACTTCCTTGTGGTGCAGTTTGAGAGCTTTCCAGGCCTTGCGCTTGAGCAACGGCTGGATGGCCGCAGTCTTTGTAGCACGTGCCGCAGTTGTTGCCATTTTCTGACTCCTTCGTTCTACACATCAGAGGAATGTCTACTTCGCCGTATCTGAAAATTTCTTGAAGCCGTTCTCTCCTCGCATGCGAAAATCCAGCGATAAGACGGTTGGCCCGTCACCGGCGCGAGGGCCTTGGGGTATCTACCTCAACTTTTTGGCGTTTCCGCCGCCGAGAACAATATCATCCAACGGCCTTCTTGAGTACAAGGTTCTTCGAATCGATATCGTCGACTCTGGTGAAGAACAATCCCCGGGAATTTGGAGGGATTCCCCATTTGGCCATAGAGACCTGGACGGGCCGTGCAGGCTGATTTAAAGCCATGAAAGGAGACAAACCCAAAACAGCTTGCAGGAGAAAATCAGTTTGCGCCGGAGTGTGGCTCGTCCGTGCGGGAGGCGCCGGGTAGGGACTGCACCACCGAGTGATGCATGCTGGCCATGCGCCAGTGGCCTTCGGATTTTCGGCACATGGCCATGCCACGGCCGTGCAGGCGGCCGCGCGCAGAATCGATGGTGAATTCGTACTCATACCAGACCGCTTCGCCGATGGCGTGAAACGCGCTTTCGCGGATTTCGAGTTGCGCGGCCGGGGTCTGGTGAAAATAGCGCTCGCGAAAATAGCCGACGACTTTTTCGCGGCCGTAGAGCTCCTCCTTCGTGGTGAACAGCACAATCTTGGGATCCAGGCAGTCGCTGAAGAGGGCTTCGTCTGACTGATTGAAGGCCTGCAGGCATTGCGCGGTGTCGCGCTGCATTTCGGCGATGAGGGCGGCTTCGCGCTCGTCGTCGGGGGTGCTGAGGCGGAGCAACTGGCGTTTGAGATCTACGGTAGCGCCGATCTTGGCGAGCAGGTCGGCGCCGAGGATGCCGTCGATTTTGCGGCCGCAGGCCTTGCCAATGGCGGAAAGGTCGATAGCGGGGAGTTTAAGTTCGACTACTTTGGTGCGGCCGACTTCGAAGTCATGCAAGGTGACTTCCTTGGCGCTGGTGGCCAGGGTGCCCCGCCAGGAGGTGATGCGAATGTCGCGGGCGGCGCCTAGCGCGAAGGATTCGACGTTGAGCAGGGAAGTAGCGGCGGTGTCCACGAGGAAGAGGTGTGGCTCTCCGGCAACGAGGACTTTTGTAACGGGGAGGGCGTCGCAGTGTTCGAGGGGGATTTCCTGCGCGGGTGCGACCGACGGAAGGCAAGTGGGCGTGAGGAGGAGAAGAGGAAGCCAGGAGCGAAAAAGACGAGCGGGCCGCATAGGAACCTCAGCGGAGGGAAAGTGTAGCACAGAATACGAACGTTCGTGCTATTTATTTCTTGTGCTACAATTCCCCCATGCTGAAAACCGCTCATCGTGTCGGTCGGGACGTTGCCGCCCGCCGGCAGGACCGCGGCTTGCGGACGCGCGAAGCCATTTTGGCATGGGCCGTCGACCTGGCGTCGGCGGACGGCCTGGAGGGGCTGACCGTGGGGTCCCTGGCCGAACAATTGAAGATGAGCAAGAGCGGCCTTTTCGCGCACTTCGGCTCCAAGGAAGAGCTGCAACTGGCAACCGTGGAAAAGGCACGCCTGATTTTTATCGAAAAGGTGACGAAGCCTGCCATTGGTGCACCCAAGGGAATGCCACGCTTGTGGGCCATGGTGGACCATTGGCTGGCGCTGGTGGAGAAGCGCGTTTTTCGCGGGGGATGTTTTTTCAGCGCCGCGTCGTTTGAGTTTGACAGCCGGAAAGGTGTGGTGCACGACCGCATCGCGGAGATTATGCGCGAGTGGATTGAGGTGCTGACGCGCGCGGTGAACGAGGCACAAAAGGCGGGGCATGTGGATCCCAAGATCGATGCGTCGCGTCTGGCCTTTGAGATTCATGCCATTGCGCTGGGCGCCCATTGGGCGTACCAGTTGCTAGATGACCGGCGGGCGTATTTGCGGGCGAGAATGATTCTGCTGGAGAAGTTGCGGAGTATTGCCACGTCGGCTTCACCGCGGTTGCCTTGACCGCAGAGGCTAAAGCCCCAACCTCACAAAAGCCGAGCGTGGGGCGCCCGCCGACAACTTTCGATGATGCCCAGCAGCTTTTTCCTTCCGTTTTCCTCAGGCGGCTTAAATTGGCCGTGAATTCTAAGTTCTTTTCCCGTTACACTGCGCCTGCGAACTTCTTTCAGATGAATCCATGTCGCATCGCGGTTGGAAGTACCCGGCGGCCCAAACTGCAAGCAGTGCACGAAGCTGCCGCCAGCTTCTCCTCCGGCCTTTCACCGGACGGTCAACTGGAAATTCAAGGCTACGAAGTTGAAAGCGGCGTGAGCCATACGCCGGTTTCCCGGCAAGAGTTGATGCAGGGAGCGCGACAGCGCGCGGAAGCGCTGTGCGGGATGCTCGCTGGTGGTTCGGCGCGTGCCGATTATTTTGTGGGGTTGGAAGGCGGGCTGAATGTTGTTTCGGAGAATGGTGAGCGGCGCGTGTTTCTGGAAAGCTGGGCTTACGTAAGCGACGGCGTGCGCGGACATTTCGGCTGCTCCGGAAGCATTGAAATTCCTGAGGCGCTGGCGGAGGAGGTTGTGAACGGCGGCGTGGAGCTCGCGGTGGCCATTGACCGTTTCGCGGGCGCGGTGGGGATTCGCGATGGGCAAGGGGCGTGGGGCGTGCTGACGAAGAACTTGGTGCCGCGGCAGGAGTCGTTCCGGCTGGCGGTTCTCACGGCGTTCGCACCGTTCTACAATGCGAAAATGTACCGAGCCGCGGCGGCAGCGAGGTCGCAGAATTCGCGTTTCAATCAAGCAAGGAGACGAGGCGTGGACATAGTCAAGGGCAACATGGGGTGGATCGAAGTGGTCGTGGGGCCGATGTTCTCCGGAAAGAGCGAGGAGCTGATCCGGCGGCTGCGGCGGGCGGAGATTGCACGGCAGCGCGTGCAGATTTTCAAGCCGTCGATTGACGCGCGGTATGCGGCCAACGAAATCGTGTCGCATTCGGGACTGGAAATTTCCTCGGACAATGTCGCGAAAGCCGCGGAGATCATGGAGAAGTTGCAGCCGCGGACAGAAGTAGTAGGAATCGATGAGGCGCAATTTCTGGGCGACGAAGTGGTGGACGTGTGCACGAAGCTGGCGAACCTGGGAAAGCGCGTGATTGTGGCCGGGCTGGACACGGATTTTCGCGGGCGGCCGTTTGAGCCGATGCCGCGACTGCTGGCAGTTGCGGAAGAGATTACCAAGCTGCTGGCAATTTGCGTGCGGTGTGGAAATCCGGCGGTTCATACGCAGCGGCTGGTGGACAACGAAGACTTGATCGTGGTGGGAGCGAGCGGGGCGTATGAAGCGCGCTGCCGGCGGTGTTTTGAGCCCAATCCCGCTATCGCGGCGAGGGAAGTGGCGGGGCCGCTACTTCTACGCAACCGCGCCGCAAATGCCGGCGGCAAGTAAGCCGGCAGTCCGATACTCTTTGAATCAGGCATCTGGAATAGCCGCTTCAGGGGCTAAAGCTCCGTTTAGTGAAAGGCCGTTATGGCGGGACGGAAGTCCGGCCTCCTAATACACCCATGCGCATTGAATCGAAAGCACCGACACGCGTTGACCTGGCGGGCGGCACGCTGGATATCTGGCCGCTATATCTGTTTCATCCGGGAGCGCTGACACTGAATGCCGCCATCTCGCGTTACGCCCGGTGCGTGATCGAGACGTACGCGGCGGGCGACGCGCGAATCAAACTGGTTTCGTTGGATACCAGCCGTTCGGAATCTTTTTCTTCGTTTGCGGCACTGGTGAAAGCGAAGCGCTACCGCCTGCCACTGCTGGCGGAGATCGTGAAGTTTTTTCGGCCGGAGGGCGGGTTCACATTGACCACGAATTCGGAGGCCCCAGCAGGCGCGGGCATCGGAGGATCGAGCGCGATGGCGGTGGCTATTTGCGCGGCGCTCGATCGCTTCACCGGGGCGGGGAAGAGCAAGGTGGATTGGATCCACATCAGCCGCGACGCAGAGGCCATCGTGATCCGCGTGCCAACCGGAACGCAAGATCATTATCCGCCGGCGTTTGGCGGGGCCGCGGCGATTGAACTGCACCCCGGAGGTGAGCGGCGGATTGAGCTGCGAGTAAATCTGGACGAACTGGAGCGGCGGCTGGTGGTGTGTTACACGGGCAAGCCACGACAGTCCGGCATCAACAATTGGGAAGTGTTCAAGGCGCACATTGACGGCAAGAAAGCGGTGCGGAGCAACATCGAGGACATTTCGCTGATTGCGCAGAAGATGCGCGCGGCCCTGGAAAGCGGGGACTGGAAAGAGACCGGGCGCCTGATGCACGCGGAGTGGACCTTTCGGCGGCGCAATTTGCCGACGATTTCGACCAAGACGATTGAAGCGATTATTGGCGGGGCGCGGAGGAAGGGAGCCCTGGCGGGGAAGGTCTGCGGAGCGGGCGGAGGGGGTTGCGTGGTGCTGCTGATTGAGCCCGAGGCGCGGGAGCGGGTGGAAAAAGCGGTCCTTGAGAGTGGCGGGGAGTTGCTGCCTATGGTAATCGACCGGCAAGGGGTGACGGTGGTGACGCCATAGAAAAGAAGTAAAAACGCAAAGAAGTAATGAACTAATGAAAAGAGGGTAGAAGTGCTTGAAGTTGGCAGTGCAAAGGAGTGCCTGTGCCACAAGGAAGACAGCGGTTGAAGCCCGGCGCCTACAGTTTTGCATTGACACCACTACTCAAGGGGGAGAGAGCATCATAGAATAGCGAGGGCGCCCTCGCCCGGGGGCCGTCACTTGTTATGTCGAATTGGTTTTCCATCCCGCTCCTTGTCCTGACGCTGGCTGCGGCAGATTTGCCGAAGCTGCCGTTTCTGCAATCGGATTTCCGCAAGCAGGAAGATAGTCCGCTGCCGGGGGAAAAGATTCCGGTTCTGCCAGAGTTGCTGACCACGGATCCGCAACAGGGTACGCCCCAGACGAAATCTGCATCGTCCAAAGCCACGAGTCTGACGGAGCCATCAAAGCTGGCGTTAATCCGGTTTGTTTCCGGTGAATTTGCCAAAGTGAAACGCCCCATTCCCGGCGGCAAAGAGGGCTTCATTCTTTACACCGACAAGCCGATCAACCAGGAGTATCTGGATCGCACAATTGCGACTCACGGCGCGGCCATCAATATCGGAGACAACGCGCAGATCACCAAGCTGGAATTCCGCTCGAACAGCATCATTGTGGACCTGAATGGCGGGGGGCGGCCCAAACACAATTGGCGGGACCGCATTCAGATCGGCATTGGTGGCCCGACGTATCCGCAAACCACTACGACCACGCAGGGGCAGGAGACCGGCCCTCCGGGATTTCAGCCGGGCATGGGCGGCACCATCTTCCTGCAGTTCCCGAAGGACGTTCCGGACCTTTCGCCGGAGGACCTGAAGAACATCCTCTCGCCGTTTCTAGATTTCGCGCGCGAGCGCTCCGCGGCGGTGCACTGGATCGATACGCTTCCACCAGAGATGAAGAAGGCGATTACCGAACGCCACGCGGTCCTGGGGATGGATCGCGAGGAAGTGGTGGCGGCAATGGGCAAGCCGGACCGCAAAGTGCGCGAGCGGGACACGGAAGGGTATGACACGGAAGACTGGATCTACGGACACCCGCCAGAGAAAACAATCTTTGTGCATTTCCGCGGCGATAAAGTAAGCTCCATCAAGCAATACCCACAATAAGCGGAAAACAGATGCAAACACCTCCGATTGGGATGAGTAACCCGTTCGCGGTGCTGACGGCGATTGTTGCGCCGGCGATTCTGACAAACGCGTGCTCGGTCTTGGCACTGGGGACGAGCAACCGCCTAGGACGCGTAGTGGATCGTACGCGCGTGGTGACGGCTGGAATTGCGGCGAGCGCGGTAGGCTCGGAGGAATATAAGGAGTGGGTGGCGCAATTGCGGCCGCTCGAGGCGCGCACGCATATGCTCGTGATGGCGCTGCGCATGATTTATGCGGCGCTGGGACTGTTTGCGACTACCGGACTGATCGCCATCGGTGGGTCGGTGGCCGCGTTTTACGGCTTGCGCGTGTTTCGAATTGGGGCGCTGCTCTCCTTTGTTACCGGAGTGTGCGCTGTGCTTGGGCTTAGCATTGGGTGCTACCTGATGGTGAATGAGACGCGGCTGGCGGTGAAGAGCTTGGGTGAAGAGGCGCGGATGCGCACGCGCCTGCACGATCTGGATAAATCCTCGTGATGTAAATCACCCCGTCTTCCGTTGACTTTTCGCTACGCTACCCCTAGCATTTTCTGTTCTGCCCGCGGCGTTCCGCTTGTCTGATGTGCCGCCGCAATTTCGAGTCCCGCACCGGAGGAAGCATGGCAATTAAGGTAGGAATCAACGGCTTCGGCCGCATCGGTCGCAATATTGTGCGCACCGCCATCGATGACAAGGACCTCCAGTTCGTTGCCGTCAACGATATTACGGACGCCAAGACGCTGGCGCACCTGTTGAAGTACGACTCCGTGCTGGGCAACCTGCCGCACAACATTACGCACACTGAGGATTCCATCAGCATCGCAGGGAAGCCGATCAAGGTGTTCAAGGTGAAGGATCCTGCCGAGATTAACTGGGCCAGTGTGGGGGCGGACATCGTGGTGGAGTCGACGGG
>DATFSI010000023.1:0-4532 GCA_035262705.1 Candidatus Acidiferrum sp.
GCGCGCCACAAGCGAGCCTTCAGAGTGTTCTCGGTGACGCCGAGTTTTTTTGCGGCTTCCCCGGTTGAATAGCCTTCCACCTCGCGAAGCAGAAAGGCGGAGCGCAACAGCGGGGAAAGCTCGCCGAGATTTTCGTTGATCATCTCGCGAATCTCCGTGCCGGCGAATACCTGCTCGGGATTCGGAGCGTCGTCGGCAAAACGCTCGGCGGCGGGCAGTTCGTCCTCGTGATGCGTTTCATCGAGCGACACCGCCGGACGCGCCTTGGAGCTGCGGCGCTTCATGAGTGCGGCGTTAATAACGATGCGTGTGAGCCAGGTGGAGAATTGCGAGCGCCCCTCGAAACGCTTGAGGTTGCGATAGGCGGAGAGCAATCCGTCCTGCAAGGCGTCTTCGGCGTCTTCCGCGTTGCCGAGCACGCGCAAGGCGGTCTGATACAACTGGCGGTGATAGCGGCCAAATAGAGCCTCGATGGCCTGAGCGTCGCCGCGCTGTCCTGCGCGAATCAACTTCTGTTCGTTAAGTTGCGTAGCACCGATCACTTGTGTTGCCATTTGGTTCCCCCCAAGTAGCTTCCTAAGAGTCATTACGCGCGAAAACGTTACAAAGTTTCTTTAGTGAACGGGTACGGCTCCTCCCGTCATCTTTGGGCGCTTCATCAAAAAGAAAACCGGAATAATGGCGAAAAAGATGACGCCCAAGAGCTTGTAGTTGTCGAGGAAGGCGAGCATGGTGGCTTGCCGCTCGATCATGTTGAAGAGCATTCCGTGAGCCTGCGCGGCGGCGCCGGGCCCCGTGGAACCTCCGGAAACCGAAACCGCGCTCAGTCCTGTCAACGTCTTCTGCAGTGCCGGATTCATTTCGTTCACATGGTCCATTAGACGCACCTGATGCATTTGGGTTCGCCGCTCTAACAAAGTTGTAACCGTAGCGATGCCCACGCTGGCCCCGATATTGCGCGCCAGGTTGATGATGCCGGTGCCCATGTTGGTTTTTTCGCGAGGCACATAGGCGAAGGCGCTCACGTTGATGGGAATGAAAAGAAACGCGAGGCCGAACGATTGCAGTACGCGGCCCAGGACGGCGTGTTGGTAATCGAGTTGAAGATTCCATCCGGCCATCACCAGCAATGCGGAAGCAGAGATCGCGCATCCGAAGGTGATCAGGTAGCGCGTGTCGATCTTGGATACAAGAAAGCCCACCAGTGGCATACACAGCATGATGGTGGCCCCGCCGGGAGAAAGCGCGAGCCCAGCGGTCTCCGCGGGATATCCCATCAACTCCTGCAGCATCTGCGGGATGAGCACGGTGCTGGAATAGAGCACGAAGCCAAGGAAAAACATGGCCAGCGTAGAGATAGCAAAGTTGCGATCCCTTAACATGCGAAAATCCACGACGGGTTCCTTGGCTTTGAGTTCGCGGACGACGCCGCCAATGAGCCCGATGACCATGAGAACCGCGAACAGCCGGATGAAATTCGAATCGAACCAGTCTTCGCGCTGACCTTTGTCGAGAATGATCTGCAGGCTGCCTAGGCCGAGGCTGATGAGGCCGAGTCCGATGTAATCGATGCGGAAGCCTTCGTTGAGCTTGATGCGCCTCATATACGGCGGATCGGAAACCAGGAAATAGGTGAGCCCGAGCGACAGCAAGCCCACCGGCACGTTGATGTAGAAAATCCAGCGCCAGGAATAGTTGTCGGTGATCCAGCCGCCGAGCCACGGACCCAGCGTCGGCGCAACTACCACCGCGATGCCGTATACGGCGAAAGCCATCCCGCGCTTCGAGAGCGGGAAGGTGTCGTTGAGAATGGCTTGCTCGCTGGGCTGTAAACCCCCGCCGCCCACGCCTTGCAGAATGCGGAAGAAAACCAGCATACCCAGGCTGGGAGCAAAGCCGCAAAGAAACGAACTCAGAGTAAAAATGGCCACGCAGCTCATGTAGAAACGCTTGCGCCCGATCAACGAGGACAGCCAGCCGGAGAGCGGAAGAATCACGGCGTTCGAAACCAGGTACGAGGTAAGCACCCAAGTGGATTCGTCGGCACTGGCCGAGAGATTCCCCGCAATGTGCGGCAACGCAACGTTGGCGATGGAGGTGTCGAGCACTTCCATGAACGTGGCGAGCGTCACCGTCACGGCAATCACCCAGGGGTTGATGCCGCCGTCCGGCGTGCGCAGTTTGGAGATGAGCCTCTCGATCATCGGTCCTGTGAAAACCTTCCTTACTTCGTAATCACCGTGGCATCCACATTCATGCCGGGGCGCAACACGGCCACGCTGGACGGAATGGGATCCAAAACAATCTTTACCGGGATGCGCTGAACTATTTTCACGAAATTGCCGGTGGCATTTTCGGGCGGCAGCAGGCTGACAACGGCGCCGGTTGCACCGGCGAGGGAGTCCACGTGGCCCGGGAACGTCTTGCCATAGGTGTCGACTTCGACATAGGCCTTCTGCCCAGGTCGCATCCCACGGAGCTGCGTTTCCTTGAAGTTGGCGGTGACCCAGACATCCTGCAGCGGCACGATGACCATCAGGCCCTGCCCCTGCTGCACGATCTGACCGTCTTCGACTTGCTTGTGCGTGACCACGCCGTCCACCGGCGCAACGATATTGGTGTAGCTGAGGTTCAAAGCGGCGGCCGCCACCTGTGCCTTGACTTGCTCGACTTTCGCTAGCTTCGCCTGGGCGTCCGCGGAGCGCATGGCCACGCGCTTGGTATCGGCGCGCGCACTGGCCACACCAGCCTCGGCCTGCAGAACGCGAGCCTTGGCGGCATCAAGTTGCGCGTGGCTGATATCAATGTTGCGCTTGGCCTGTGCGAGCCGCTGCTCATCTGCGTTTAGCGCGCTGGCGGTGGCATCGGCATTGGCTTTCGCGGCGTCATACTGTTGTTTGGAAATTTCGTCCTTTTTCACCAAAGGCAGGTAGCGCGCCAGGTCGGCTTCTGCAAGGACCGAGTTGGCACGGCTCTTTTCGACGTTGGCTTCCGCATAAGCCAGGTCAGCGGTTTGCGCCTGATCGTAAGCTGCTTGTGCGCGCATCAGGTCGGCTTGCGCTCCGCCCAACTGCGCCTGCGCGCTGGAGGTATTGCTTGCGGAGGTTTCGCTGGTGCGCGGCACATCGACGCCTGCGGAACGCGCTTCCCCTTCGGCGAGGGCCAAAGAAGCTTTGGCTTCGTCAAGAGCGGCCTGATAGTCGCGGGGATCCAGTTGCACGATCACCTGGCCGGCCTTTACGTATTGGTTGTCGTTCACCAGCACTTTTTCGACCCGGCCATAAACCTTCGAAGCGATAGGCGTGATATGACCATCCACCTGGGCGTCGTCGGTGCTTTCGCGATTGTGGAAGTACAGGAACAAACCCAGGAGCGCAGCGAGCAACACGCCACCGCCCAGCAACAGGCGAAAGCGCAAGGTCGGACTGACTTGCTTGGCAGGTCCCAGCTCGAGCCGTTCGGTCTCCGCGGGCGGAACCTTTACTTTTGCCGCATTCTCTAGCCCGACTTCGATCTCAACACTCATGAGTCCTCACTTCGCGTAGGTCTTTTCCATCTGGCCAATGGCGCGCGCGAAGTCGGCACGGGCCTGGTTGAAACGGTAGAGCGCCGCGATCTGGTTGTCGTTGGCGCGGGATAGGGAATCCTGGGCCGAAATCACTTCGATGTTGTTGGCGACGCCGGCCTTGAAGCGGTCACGCGCCTGGTCCACTTCTTCCTTGGCGAGCTGCACGCCGAGGTCCGCGACTTGCACTTCGTTGCGGGCGGACTGTAGGTTGAGCAGCGCGGTCTTTACATCGAGCGCAATCTGGTTGCGCAAATCGGCCTTCTGCTGCTCAATCTTCTGGAGTTCGAGGCCAGCTTTCACGACTTCGGCATGGATGCGCCCGCTGGTGAAAAGCGGCACATTCACAGAACCGGTGTATTGATACGTGGGAATGCCGTTAGTCGAGGAAGTGCCCATATACGCCCAGTTGCCATCAAAGCGCAGGGAGGGCAGGCGTTGCGCCTGCGAGGACTGCTTCTCTAGCCTCGTGGATTTTTCCTGGGCCTCGATGGCTTTCCATTCTTCGCGTGTGGATAGGGCTTCCTCGATGCTAGCTTCCACGTCAGGTTGCGGCGTGTCGTGAAAACCCAGGGAATCAGCGACGTCGATTCTCTCGCGGGGGTCCAGATTCACCAGCTTGCTGAGACCATAAAGAGAGGCCTCTCGGTTGTTTTCCGCTTCGATCAGGCGCTGCTTCTCATTCTGCAGTTCGACGTTAGCACGCAGGGTGTCGATTCCCGTGCCCACACCCTCTTTTTGCAGGTCAGCGGCCTGGTCATACAGTGCTTGCGCCAATTCAACGCGGGAACGTGAAGCTTCGACGTTCGCAGCGGCCCGCAGCGTACCGATGTATTGCGAGACAACCAGAAGGATGACCTGTTCGCGAACCGAGAGACTGTTGGCTTTGCTGGCGTCCACGTTGCTGCGGGCGGCCTGGTAGTGTCTCCAGAGCGAGAAATCGAAGATAGAACTGCCGAAGGTCGGG
>DATFSI010000024.1:0-8132 GCA_035262705.1 Candidatus Acidiferrum sp.
CACCCGTTTTCCACTTCCGAGATTCCTCGCGAGCACTCCACGAACTCGACTCCCCCATCCCCAAGAGGGATGAGCAGCATCAACTGGCCGTCCCGCTTCAGCACTGGGCCTTTTAACTGCACAACTTCATCCATTGCGTTCACCTCCTTCATCGAAAAACTGCTGGACGGTAACCCTCGGACAAGGACATTAGGGGCGCTCTATCCACTGAGCTACTGGACCCCATAGGGACCAGGTGGGATTTCGAAGCCACAACCTCCCGCTCGAGAGGCGAAGTAACCCTGCCCTACACCACGTCCAACCTCTCGCCGCCCCGTAACTCAGGCCTTCCGGCCTGAAGCTTTTCTTGCAGCGGCAAAATTCAAACCGGGAGGAATCATTGAACAGAGCGCGGGGACGTACCCCGCTTCGTTGACAGACGAAGAATCCCTGCCCCCCACCATCCCGGTATCTGATCCGGTGGGAACCATCGGTCCGCGTTTGGATTTGAGCTACTGTCTTGCAACAGACGGGTTTCACTCCCCGTATCTCCCCGACTTTCGTCGGGACGCTCTTTCGGTGCGAAGTAACGCAAACCTACACCACACCGGAAACCTTTTGCGGCGGGAATCCTCGGCACGGGACTTTCCAATGCTCTGCCACTGAGCTACGCCGGCTTTCGCCGACGGCCGGAATCGAACCGGCGACCGGTGGATTATCGATGTAATCCGCACCTGCACCACGCCGCAAACTTTTCTAAATCGGCGCACACCTCCAGCATTTCCGCAAAATCTGCTCTCGATCCGCCGCAAGTCCCGGGAGGAATCCTCGTTCACGCTTCTGATCGGAGAGTCCAAATGCCTCCCTCGGCCCTACGAAGTACCCGTGAACTGCACCATCCAGGGAAACACTTTTCCCTCTTGGATTGCTTTGGATCGAATTGATTTGGCAGAAGGTCTTAAAGTCGCGTAAACAAGCAGACTTCAAGACTTGCCAGCCTGGTCATAATTCGATCGTGACTTGGTTTGTCTTGTCCCATCGTCTGCCTTCTACGCTCAGTGAGGTCCGCCGGCAAAGCCGGCGAAAATTTCTGAGGTATTCGCAAAGTAACTGGCCCTGCGAAATCTGTCAAGAACTTTTTCAAATCACCGCATTTTTACTGGTTTTTTCGCGCATCTTGTTAATTTTAAAGTACCTAACGCACGAATCTGCGCCTGTCCTGCCGTACCTGCTCCTCCAGGCAGTGGATAAAAGTGTGCAAGGGCAAGCCGCACCCTTCCCGCTCATCGTAGCCTGAAGACATGAGATCGCCGAACCATCTCGCTTCCACGCAGCGTGTTTCTTCGCGCCTCGCGACCATTCTTCTCGCCGCGATTCTGTTTTCTCTCGCCTGTGCGGCACAGACCCACGCGCAGTCCGCCAACAGCTTTCGGTGGCTCAATCCCATTATGGACGCCCCAACGTGGGCGAAAATCCAAAGCGCTTTTCAAAACGAACTGCAACCTGATTCCCCGAAAACCACCGACGGCGGAACGCTGTTCGCCTATAAATTCCTCGAACGGGTCGCTGTCGTCGAGCAATCCGCACTGGTAATCGTCGGCCACAAAACCGCAAAAGTTCCGCAAAAGGAAGACGAGGGCGAACGCTTTTCTTCTGCATTCAGCTTTGATCTGGAAACCGCCACCATCACCAAAATCGACCGCGCCGATCAGATGTGGCAGTGGAAATTCAAGCAACTCGCGCAATTCGATCCCCATGGCGCACCCGACGTCGCCTTCATTTACTTGTCCTGCTGGGAGTGCGAACCGTCCGAAGTCTTCTCGACAATTCACTACGATGCGTCCAACAAGAAATGGACCCTGCGCGAATGGGAATCCGACAAGATGATATGGTGGACGGGTCAGGACGGCCTGGTTGTGGACGCGGATATTCTTGAAGGCGCGGACGACACCGTCAGCTTCACTTGCCTCTACGGGGTACTCGATCTGCGCGGCACCCGCACGGACGAGATCGCCAGTCGCTGCCGTGAATTGACGGAAACCTCCAACAGCAAAACCATCGCCACTGACGTGACCGTGCTCTATTCCCTGGACGCCGGCCAACTGAAAATCAAGCCCGTCACCAATCTCAAGGAAGTCGCCGAAATCACCGCAAAACTTTGCGGTCCAAAGCGCGCGAATTCGCTCTGCCAGCTGCCCGCGGACTCAACTTACAATTCACCGCAACTCACCATGCTCGGCATGTTTCCCACGGCGCGCAGCACCCGGCGCAATGCGCAATGCTTCGGTGCGTTTCATGGCGATTTTTCGGTTTACACCGTTGTGGACAGGTGCGGCAGGCCCGACGCTGGCGGCGGTACGACGGTCGGCTTTTTGGAATACCATCTCGAAGACGGCTCCAAGGTGACCATCCACTGGACTAACATGCAGCACGTTCTCGACGTCGTGCAGTCGGATAAATCCGGAAAGACCAAAACACTGCTCGCCAGCAAATAGCCGCCGCGAAATACGACGTCCCCAATTCCCTTCTCACTCCCCGTCTTTCTTCATCACCGCGCCATGTCCAAGCGCCCACTCCACGAATCCTGCCGGCGCTCCTTTCACCCCTTGCACGTTCGCACCCTTCACGCTTCTGAGATCCTTCCAATTGATTCCCTGCAAATCCGCGTCCCGCAAATCCGCATCTTCCAGGCTCGCTCCGGTCAGGTCCCCTTCGCGCAACTCCGCGCCCGTCAGATCCGCTTCGTCCAGCAGACTGCCACGCAATGAGACTCTGTTGAACTTCGCTCCGCGAAAATTCGCGTTCCTCAGGCTCGCATCGTCCATCCTGGCGCCTTCCATCTCCGCGTCCCTTGCGTCCGCGTGGTCGAAATTCGCTCGCGCCAGATTGGCCTTCTTTAGCTGCACACCTTGCAAAAACGCCGACGACAAATCCACGCCCACCAGCGGCACGCCGTCCGTGTTCAGCTCCTGCAATGCCTCGATTCGCCCGCCGTTCCCCCCTTTTCCTTGCGCCGAATTGATCACTTGCCATGCCTGATAATGTTTCTGCTTCAGCCGGTCGCCGGACTCCGCGAAATAAAAAACCACCGCCACCAGCACGCCAAGGCTGCTCAGATACTCCAGCACCTCCAGGAACGTCCAGCGGTTCAGTGCATAGGCCACCCATTCCAGTTTGTATTCTATCCAGACAAACGGCACTACCCACGCTTTTTCCAACCCCGCCCGCCGCTCCGGCCAGCTCTCTGGTTTTTCTCTGTTCACTTGAACACGCATAGGCCCCCGGCTGCCTCCGTTCTCCCTGTGACTCTCCGCTTGTCGATAAGTTACACCAAACGCAGAAATATCATCCACGGCGCGTGCCGCGTGATCCTATCTATTTTTCGGGCGTGGTTTTTCCGAAGTAGGCTCATGGCTTTAGCCATGCTAGCCCGCCCAGTGCACGAAATCCGCGCGGCAGGCGCGGCGCACTGGTCAATTAGCCTGCCCGCTTGTTCCCGTCCCCCGTTCCCGCACCAGCATCACGATCAATCGCGCGGTCTCCTCAATCCCCATGGCCGTGTCGTCGACCAGCACGGCATCTTTCGCGCGCACCAGCGGGGACACTTTGCGCTCGCGGTCCCGTTTGTCCCGCTCGTGCACTTCTTCAAGTACCTCTTCCACCGATAACGTTTCTCCCTTTTCCTGGTGCTCCATCCAGCGTCGCTGCGCGCGTGCCTCCACCGACGCTTCGAGAAAAATCTTCAGCTCTGCCTGCGGAAAAACCACCGTGCCGATGTCCCGGCCCTCCATCACCACGCCGCCGCCTTCGCCCGCCTTCTGCTGCTCGGCCACCAGCACTTCGCGCACGCCTGCAATCGTAGCCAACCGCGAAGCCGCTTGCGCCACATCCCCGGTTCGAATTTCCGTGGTCACTTCGCGGCCGTCCAGAAACACGCGGTTCTTCAAGCCCGCCGCCTCCTGCTCTGCGGTCGGCGCCTTCAACTCAATGTGTGTCGCGCGCGCCAACTCGATGAGCTCGGCCTCATCCTCCAGCGGAATCTTGCGTTCCAGGGCCTTCAGCGCCACCGCCCGGTACATCGCTCCGCTGTCCAGATACACGTACCCCAGCATTGCCGCCACGCGCCGCGCCACGGTGCTTTTTCCCGATCCGGCCGGCCCATCAATCGCAATCGTCAGTTTCATCGCCGAGCTGCCTCTTTTCCCTGCCGAAACTCAACGGGGCACGATCCCTCGTGCCCCGCTCTGCAAATTTGTCCTTTCATTTTCTATTTTCTAATTTCTGCTTCTTCAGAATCCCATAATGTTATATCCGCAATCCACGTACAGCGTCTCACCGGTAATTCCCGAACCCGCCGGCGACAGCAAAAACGCCGCCGTCCCGCCCACTTCCGACGGATCCACGTTGCGCTTCAGTGGCGAGCGCTCTGCATGTGACTTCAGCATCTCCCCAAGCTGCGAAATGCCGCGCGCCGCCAGCGTCTTGATCGGCCCGGCGGAAATCGCGTTCACGCGAATACCCTTCGGCCCCAGGTCGTTCGCCAGGTAGCGCACCGTCGCTTCTAGGGCCGCCTTGGCTACACCCATCACATTATATTTCGGCACAACTTTTTCCGCACCGTAGTACGTCAGCGTCACGATTCCGCCGCCATTCGGCATCAACGGCATCGCCGCCCGCGCCACCGCGATCAGCGAATACACACTGATGTCATGCGCAATTTGAAATCCTTCGCGGCTCGTGTTGACGAAGTCGTTTTTCAAATCCTCTGCCTGGGCAAACGCCACGCTGTGCACCAGCCCTTCCAGCGTGCCGTACCGCGCCTTCAACTGTTCGAAGAGCTTCGCAATCTGTTCGTCGGCGCTCACGTCGCACATGAACCCTTCCGCGCCCGGCAAATCGGTGATCAGGTCCTTGGCCTCCTGCTCCAGCCGCTCGTTCTGGTAGGTAATGGCCAGCCGCCAGCCCGCCTCGTGCAGCTTCTGCGCGATGGCCCAGGCGATGCTCCTCTTGTTCGCCAGCCCGAATATCACCGCCGTCTTCTGTGTTTCGCTCACTTTTCCCCTCGTCTCTTCAGCTTTTTCTTCCACCAGTCATTCACCAATCGCCAGTTATTTTTCAAATCCGATGAAATGCCCTCTCAATCTCCTTCACCGAATACCGCAGCACTACGGGCCTCCCGTGCGGACAACTCATGGGGCACTCCGTCTTTGCCAGCGCACCCAGCAGCCACTCCATCTTCGTCTGGTCCAGCGGCATGTTCACTTTAATCGCCGCGTGGCACGCTGTGGATGCCGCAATCTTCGCCTGCAGGGTATCGATCGAAAGCGCGGCGTTTTCGCGCTCGATTCCATCAATAATTTCGGTCAGCAAATGTTCCGCGTCGGTCGCCGCAACGCCCGCCGGCACCGCCTGAATGGCCACAGTTTTCGACCCCATCGGCTCCACTTCGAATCCGTTCGCCGCCAGCTCGTCCGCGATCTTCTCGTAAATCACAATCTGCCGCGGCGAAAGCTCGAACACCAGCGGCATCAGCATACGCTGCGCTTCCACTTTGCCAGAGCGTCGCGCTTCCAGGTGCTGTTCGAACAGCACGCGCTCATGCGCCACATGCTGGTCCACGATCCACAACCCTTCGCCGTTCACCGCCACAATGAAGCTCGCGCTCACCTGACCCAGCGGCTTCAGGTCCGCGATCTGCTCCGGGCGCGGCAGCGTTGCCGGCGCATCGCTGCTCGCTCGCGAAAAATTCTCCGCCCAGTTCGGCTCGCGGCCCCGCGCACCCTCGGGCATCGCGCCTGGCGAAAATCCTCCACCCAACGATTGCCTGGGCGCAAACGGGAACCTCTGTGGTACCGATTGCACCGGCGCCGACGACAAATCAAACCCATTCCCCGCCGAATAATCCGAGCCAACGCCAGACTCCACTCCCAACTCTTCTATCGGCGGAATAATCGCGCGCGGCACGTCGCCAGCTGTACCCGTGTCTCGGAATCCGCCCGCAAACGAATCTGCCGGTGCCGCCGGATTTGGCGCTATCCCTGCCGTCACCGCCGCAGCGGCAAAGCTAGCAATCGGCCGCGCGCTCATCAGCGCCTGGCGGATCGCATCTCGCGTGAAATCGTGCACAAACTGCGACCGCCGGAACCTCACTTCGATCTTCGCCGGGTGCACGTTCACATCCACTTCGTCGTACGGCATCTCCAGAAACAGCAGCGTCGCCGGAAACACTGCGGGCGGCAAAATGTTGCGGTAGGCCTCATGGATCGCGTGCAAAATCAACCGGTCGCGCACCAGCCGCCGGTTCACAAACACATAAATTCCGTTGCGGTTCGGCCGCTGGACCTCCGGCCGCGACGTGAAGCCGCTCACCGTCAACGCCGCCGATTCTTCTCCCGCTTCCATTTCGGGCTCGCTGATCGCCGAGCGAAACGCTGCGGAAACGCCGGCGATTTCCACCAACTCTTCCAGCGCTTGCCGCCCAAACAACTGATACACGCGGTCCGCGAGTTTAGCCGCCGGCGGACAGTTGATGATCTCCTGCGTTGGCGTAGTTAAAACAAACTGCTTGGTCGGATTCGCCAGCGCGTAATGCGTCACCAGCGAAGCGATGTGCCCCAATTCCGTGGTGTCCGACTTCAAAAATTTTCGCCGCGCCGGCACGCTGTAAAACAAATCCGCCACACTCGCCGTAGTTCCCGGTGGCAATCCCGCCGGCTTCACACCAACCAGCTTTCCTCCCGCAAACTCCACACGCGTGCCTTCGGCTTCGTTCGCGTCGCGCGTCTCTAGCAACAGCCGTGACACCGATGCAATCGAAGGCAGCGCCTCCCCGCGGAATCCCAGCGTCGAAATGGTCATCAGATCGTCGGCTGAGCGCAGTTTGCTCGTCGCGTGCCGTTCGAACGCCAGCAGCGCATCGTCATGCGCCATGCCGTGCCCATCGTCAATCACGCGGATCATGCGTTTCCCGCCCATCTCCGTTTCGATGCGCACAGAATTCGCGCCCGCGTCCAGGGCGTTCTCGAGCAGTTCCTTCACCACCGACGCGGGCCGCTCCACCACCTCCCCGGCCGCAATCCGGTTCGCCACCGCCTCCGCCAATATGCGTATCCTGGACATCAATCCTTCGCTGCTTCTTTGCTTCGCTTCTTCCTGATTTCAATCCCCAGCTGCTCCAGCTGCGCCTCATCCACCTCGCTCGGCGACTCCGCCATCAAATCCACCGCCGCAGTGGTCTTCGCAAACGCAATCACTTCGCGAATGGATTTCTCTCCTGCAAGTAGCATGGTCACGCGGTCCAACCCCAGGGCAATCCCGCCATGCGGAGGCGTCCCATACGTCAGCGCATCCAGGAAAAATCCAAATCGTCGCCGCAACTGCTCTTCGCTTAAGCCCAGTGCGCGGAACAACCGCTCCTGAATATCCTGCCTGTGGATTCGGATGCTCCCCGACCCCAGCTCCACGCCGTTCAGCACCAGGTCGTAGCCCTTCGACCGCACCTCCCACGGTGCCGTCTCCAGCTTTTCCAAGTCTTCGTCCACAATTCCCGTGAACGGGTGCTGCGCGCTCACCCAGGTCTTGTCCGACTCGCTCCATTCAAAAAGCGGAAATCCCGTCAGCCACAAAAATTTCCATTGCGTCCTGTCGATCAAACCCAGCGTTTCGGCCAACTGCAGCCGCAGTTGCCCCGCGATCAGTGCCGCTGCTTCCGTGCCCTTGATCTCTTCCTTCGCCGATACGGCTACCACTAGGTCGCCCGCCCCGGCCCCGCAAGCCTCGGCCATTTTCCTCATGTTCTCCGTGCCGATCAGCTTTTCCACCGTAGACGTCGTTCCCTCCGCTGTCAGCTTCACGAAATACGCGCCGCGCGCGCCCAGCGACTTCGCTCTCTCCGTCAATTCATCCAGTTGCTTCCGCGAAAACCCCGCGGCCACCGGCGCGGCAAACGCGAACACGCTCCCGCCAATCTGCAGCTTCTGCTTCGCTTCTTCGGGGAAGCAAGAGGTCACTTCATGCAACTCCATCCCAAAGCGCATATCCGGCTTGTCGCTGCCATACTTCCGGATCGCGTCTTTATACATCATGTGCGGAAACGGCCCCTCGGCCTTGATTCCCGCCACGGCGCACGCGCGCACCATCACGTTTTCAATTAC
>DATFSI010000025.1:0-27387 GCA_035262705.1 Candidatus Acidiferrum sp.
ACGATCTAAAGGCTTGCTCCTCTTTTTTCTCTTCCCATCTTCTTTTTTCCATTTTCAAATCTCGCCTTTCCGGAATCCCAGCGGCCTTTGATCTTCCGGCAATCCTGCCGCCAATTCATCATGCAGTCTCTGATTCAATTCATCCCTCTGCTCCAGCGTATATTCCGTAGAATTAATAGGAGCCAGAAACTCCACCAGAATTTCTCCGGGATAAATCTTCAACTCCCTCTTCTTCATGATCCGGTGCGCGTTCGAACACGCCACCGGCACCAGCGGCACCTCGGCCTTGATCGCCATCACCGCCGTTCCCTTTTTGAACTCCTGCAACCGTCCATCCGGGCTCCGCGTTCCCTCCGGATAAATCAGAAAACTCTGCCCCGACTTGATTGCTTCCGTCGCCTTTTCCAGACTGCCTATGGCCGATTCGCGGACCGTCCGCTCCACGGGAATAAAACGCGCCAGGTGAAACGCCTGTCCCACGATTGGCCACTCAAACAACGACTGTTTCAGCAAAATCGCGATGCGCCGCGGAATTGCTCCCACCACCGCGGGTGCATCCGCCGAACTCGTGTGGTTAGCCGCAAAAATCACCGTGCCTGCGGGAATTCGCTCTCTGCCCACTACCTTGATCCGCACGCCCACCGCGCGCACGAAGAACAGCACGCCCTTGAGCGCCGTAAAATACAAAGGGTCGGGATTTTTCGTGATAAACGTGAAAATCAGAAGCGGCGGCCCGAGCACCAGAATGTACAGCGCCAAACCAACGCTGAGGAAAGCGGCTCGCAGCATAAATGAGTCAAAATGTCTCGAATCAACGCCCTTGGGTCAAGCCTTCTTCTTCGTGCTCTCTGTGCTTCTTCCTCTGGGCCCTCTGTGCAAAAAGATCCACGCTTAGTGCCGGTTGGCTGTAATCGGCTCAGTCGTTCCCTTCAACAAGCCCTCCCGAACCCGCCGCGCGCGCTCATCCGCGCCCTGCATTTCCGCTACCTGATAAAATCTCTCCCGCAACCCGCCGAGCCGCACTTCGATGGCCTCTTGCTTCTCCCCGCGTTTGACCCGCAGGCGCAGCGCATCGCCCGGCTTCTGCTGTCCCACCCAGCGCTCCGGCCGTCGCGGCACCTCGCCGTTGTTCCAGCGCAGAATTTCGTCTCCCACCTGCAATCCCGCTCTTGCCGCTAACCCGTCGGTCTCCACAGCCGCCACCATCCAGGGAGCGTTCGGTTCGCGTTGCGCCACAAACCCCAGCGTCGCCTCCACTGTTTCATGTGCCCGCAATTCCAGCCCCGCTTTCCCCAGCAGGTTTTGATACGGCAATGCATTCGCCCCACTCACGTACTTGTCGAAAAACTCCTCCAGCGATCTCCCCGTCAACTTTTCCGATTCCAGCCGGATATCCAGCGAATCCCGGTAAAACTTTCCCTCGCGCGCAAAATCTGCGTTCATTGCCCGCAGCAGATCGTCCAGGCTGTGTTGGTTGTCGGTGCGGTCGCGAATCAAGATGTCCAGCAGAAATCCCAGTACCTGCCCCTTCGTGTAATACGAAATACTCCTTTGCGGCTGGTTATACAGCGCGTATTTTTCCAACCAAGCATCCAGGCTCGATTGCTCCGCGCTCTGCCATTGCTCCGCGGGCCGCGATTCCAGTTCTGTAATCTGCTGGCTCAGGTCTTGCAGGAAATCTTGCTTGCTCCAGATGCCCGTGCGCACCAGCGCGTACGACCCGTACGTGTTCGTCACGCCTTCGGCGAACCACAGCGCCCGCGTATACATCTCTCTGGTCGGATCAATCGGCTCGAGCGATGCCGGCCGGATCCGCTTCACGTTCCACAAATGAAAAAACTCATGCGCCGAAATGTTCGGCAGATAGTCCCCTGAAGGTATGGAAATCGCCGTCGAATTGGCGTGCTCCATCCCACCGCCCGCACCGGCGGCCGCCTTACCCACGTGAAAAATAAACGTGTACTCCGGGTACGGCGCGCCATCCATCAGCTTTACTTCGTACGCGCAAATCTTCCGCAGCGCCGCTTCTACGTCGCGTCTCTTATAATCGTCCCCGTGAATCGCCACTCGCACCGGCGGCATCACATCGTGCAGAGTAAATTCCTCAAATTTCGAAAGCTCAATTGGCGAATCGGCCAGCGCGTCAAAGCTCCCGGCGGCAGCAGGGCTCTGCAAAGAACCAAATCGCAAGGAAGATGCGATGCGCCATCCGGAAGGGAGGGAATCAAACGAAAGCTTGCATTGCTCTGCACGCCGCCCAGGCACATACAGCAGCACCATCGCCGGATTAATGAACGCATGCTCCGCGTTCAGTTGCGAACTGAACGGCCCCGGATCATCCCAAAACGTGTCGTAAGAGACTTCTACCCTGCCGCTGCCCTGGACCCGCCATGTCAACTTGTCCAGCTTCTCGATCGGCGCATCCTCGCCGTTCACGCGCGCCGTAACCCGTTGCACGTGACTGCTGAAATCGCGTATCTGATACAGCGCGTCCCACGCCGCCATCTGCACGTCTACGTGCTCCTGTACCGCCGGCACTTCCATTGTCACGTGGAAAAGATGCTGTTCCGGATGCTGCAGCGAAATCGAATAGCGAATTTCTGCGTTGGCGGAGGTTGCGAAGAAAAACGATGCAGCGAAAAGGGCGAAAAACCACGGGCTGCGCAACAAACGAGTCTTTCTCACCGCGCATTCACTCCCGTGGCCGAATGCACCGCCGTCAGCTTGTTCAACAATTTCTCGCAAAGCCCGTCAAAGCTTCCGTTCGACATAATCAGCACCAAATCTCCCGGCTTTGCTTCCGCGGCCAGCAAATCGGCAATCGGTTCCGCGCCCCCGAGCACCCGTGTCTCTTTTCCCAATTGCCTGACTCCCGCTGCTACCACTTCCGGGTCCAGCCGCTGGTCATCCGCCAGCATTCCCGCGCGATGCACGCTGCCGAGCAGCGCCTTGTCTGCCAACGCCAGCGCGCCCGGAAGCGCATCCTGAAAGACTTTCCGCCGCATCGAATTCGACCGCGGCTCCAGCACCGCCCACAGCCGCTTTCCCGGCCATCGCAACCGCGCCGCCTCGATCGTCGCCTTCACTGCCGTCGGATGATGCGCGAAATCGTCCACCACCAAAATTCCGTTCACTTCGCCCTTCACGTCCATGCGCCGCTTCACGCTCTTGAACGACGCCAGCGCTTCTTGGATCGCCTCGCGCTGGATGCCCCGCCCCTGCGCCACAATCAGCGCGGCAAGCGCGTTCAACACGTTGTGCCGTCCGGTCGCCGCCAGCCGCAGCTCCGCGTACGCCTCGCCCTTGTACGCGACACGAAACCTCATCCCGTCGCCTTCGGTTTGGACGTCGTTCGCCACCCAGTCGTTGCTCGCCGCAAAGCCATACCGGATCAGCGGACAAAACGCTTTGCTCGCCGCGCTGCCCAGCGCTTCCCCGGCGTCGCTGTCTCCCCAAAGGACCACGCGCCCGCGCCGCGGTACTAGGTTCACAAGCCGCCGGAACGCCAACTGATACGTCTCGAAATCCGCGTAAATGTCCGCATGATCGAACTCCAGCGAAGTCATGATCAAATCGTCTGGGTGATAATGAAAAAACTTCGCCGCCTTGTCCCAGTATGCGCTGTCGTACTCATCGCCTTCCAGAATCAACTCTTCTCCACCGCCCAGCCCGTACGCCTGTCCGAAATTCTCGGCGATTCCACCCACCAGAAAATTCGGGCGCTTCTTCGCCACGTGAAACAACCACGCCAGCATCGCCGTCGTTGTGGTTTTTCCGTGCGTACCGCTCACCACAATCGAATGCTTTCCCGGCAGAAATTCCTCTTCCAGGATTTCCGGCAACGAACGATAGGGCAGCTTGCGGTCCAGCATCTCCTCTACTTCCACGTTGCCCCGCGAAATCGCATTCCCCACGATAATCAGGTCCGGCGCCGGCGTCAGATGAGCCGCGTCAAACGATGTCGCGTATGCAATGCCTTGCGACCCCAGAAACGTCGACGCCGGTGGATACACGCCGGCATCCGATCCCGTCACGCGATAACCCCTCTCGCGCAGCATTCCCGCCAGCGGCGACATCGCCGACCCGCCAATCCCAATCATGTGTATGTGTTTTGCCTTCGCCACAAGTCCCCGCTTACATGGTCATCCCGAACCCCGCTTGCCCTGAGCCCACTTTGCGAGGTGAGGGATCTGCTTTTCTCTCTTTCCTTTTTTTGCGCCAAATCCCAAGCGCAACCCTACTCCTCCACGGCCGTCTCCATAATCTCCAGCGTTCCCTCGCCCTTCGCCTGTAATCTCGCTTTCACTCCGAGCGGAATGGTCAGCATCGCCCTCTTCGTATGCCCAATCGGCGCGCCATACACGATCGGCACGCGCAGCGGCCCAAGAACTTCCACGCAAATCTCTGGAACGATCGGGCTCCCCGCCATCGGCGGATCACAATCCGGAAAATCCCCCAATACAATCCCTTTCACACCCGAAAAAAATCCCGCCTGAACCAAATGCCGCAGCATGCGGTCTACTTGATAGGGCTTCACGCCGCGGTCCTCCAGCAGTAGAATCGCACCCTTCGCATTCACCTGAAAATCCGTGCCCACCGTAGTCTGCAGCATCGTCAGGCAACCGCCCACAATCCGCCCCGATGCGCTCCCCGAAACCAGCGCCGTCCCGCGCAGTGGAATATTCCATTTCCGCTCCGTTTCACCGACCGCCTGCAAAAACGAAGCCATGTCGTACCCCGAGGGTTGCCCCGACCCTTGATGGAATCCCGCCGCAACCATCGGCCCGTAAAATCCCGCCCAGCCGCGCACTTCCAGCATCAGCGACTGAATAATGTTTAGATCGCTGAAGCCCACGATGCACTTTGGCCCCTGTAGCCGCGTCGAAAGCCGGAAATCAATCAGGTAGTTCGCGCCGTACCCACCGCGCGTTGCAATCACACCATCCACATTCTTGTTGTGCACCGTTTTGCAGAACTGCTGCAGCCGCTCCTCGTGCCCGCCCGCAAAATATCCCTGGGCACCCATCGCGGGTGGCTCTTCCACGACAAACCCAAGCCGTCGCAACTCTTCCATCCCTGCCGCAATCGCATTCGCCTCCGCCGGCGACGACGGCGAAACAATCCCGATTCGCGCACCCTTCTTCAGCGGTTTGGGCTTCTGCAGCTTGTAGATGTGCCGGTTCACTCGTGGTGTCCTTGCAGCTGCAGTACCTCGGTGGTCACGCCCTGGCGGTTAAGTTGTTCCACAATCTTTTCCTGCTGGCTGTGGTTCACTTCGGCTTCGAATTCCACCACGCTGCTGGTTCCGGACATGGACACCGTGAAATGCTGCACCGGAATCTTCAGCGTCGCCAGCAGTCGCTGCACCTCCCCTGCCACGCTCTCCGCGTGGCCCGCAGTAAACCGGAACACCAGCATCCGCGATTTGATGTTCAAGCGGTCCGCGAGCCACGCCAGCACCAGCAAACCGAACAACACAATCCCCGTGGCCGTCGCCGACACGGCGTACATTCCCCCGCCCGCCGCCATTCCGATCGCCGCCTCCGCGAAAATCGTTGCCGCCGTGGTCATCCCCACCAGTCCCGCGCTGTCTTTCAGAATTGCCCCCGCGCCCAGAAAACCGATCCCCTGCACGATATTCGCCGCAATGCGCGTCGGGCTCGAATCTCCATAGAAGCGGCTGATTTCGACCGACACGATCGTGAACAGCGCCGTCGCCATGCACACGAACATGCTCGTGCGCATTCCCGCCGGCCGCCGGTGGATCTCGCGCTCCACCCCGATCGCCGCTCCCATCGCAGCTGCGAACAACAGCCTCACTAATATGACTTGGTAAGGAATCATTGAAGAAGTGCTTCCTACAAAATTCTACCGTCTACAATTTGAATTGCGTCAATTTCAAAAAGTGCCGTGCCCTGGCGTGTATCTCCGCTTTTTTCAGGTGCAGCAACCGCTCCAACCCGAACCGCTCCACGCAAAAACTCCCCAGCACCGACCCATACACCATCGCCCGCCGCAGTGCCGCGTCGCTTACGCTGCCCACGCTCGCCAGATAACCCATGAACCCGCCAGCGAAACTGTCCCCCGCACCGGTCGGATCGTGCGGCTCTTCCAATGGAAACGCCGGAACACAAAATACGCCGTTCTTGTCTACCAGCAGCGCGCCGTATTCGCCTCGCTTGATCACCAGCGTGCTCGGCCCCATCTTGAAGATATGCTTCGCCGCGCGCAACAAATTGTGTTCATTCGAAAGCTGCCGGGTCTCCGAATCGTTGATCATCAGGATGTCCACGTGTCGCAGCGTCTCGCGTAACTCCTCGTTCGTGCGCTCGATCCAGTAGTTCATCGTGTCCATAGCCACCAGCTTCGGTTTGCCCTGCACCTGCTCGAGCACGTCGCGCTGCAAATCTGGCGCGATATTTGCCAGGAACACGAATTTCGAGTTGCGATACTTCTCCGGCAGGCGCGGCCTGAAGTCCGCGAACACGTTCAGGTCCGTCACCAGCGTGACTCGCTCATTCAGGTTCTCCGAATAGCGGCCCGCCCAGAAAAAGCATTTCCCTTCCGCGCGCTCCAGTCCGTCGATGTCAATCGACCGTTTCTTGAAAACAGCCTCATCCTGCGGGTGAAAATCGTCTCCCACCACCGCCACCAGATTTATGTGCGTAAAAAAGCTTGCGGCCACCGAACAATACGTCGCCGCGCCCCCCAACGTGCGCTCCACCTTTCCATACGGACTTTCCAGCGCGTCATACGCCACCGAACCCACCACGAGCAGTGACAATGTCTTCTCCTATGGAACAGCCTCTTTACCAAAAGGCCGTTTCTGTCATCCCGAATCCCGCGCCTTTTGCGGGTGAGGGATCTGCTTTTGTTTCTTCCCCACCTTAAGCGTCGTACTTCCCAATAATCGCCGCGAGGTTCTTCTTGGTCTTCGCCGGTACCAGCTTCATCGCCGTAATCAGCGCGTGCGCCAGCGCCGACCCGCACTTGCACCTTCTGGCTGCAGGCATCGCCTTCAGCGCTTCCCGCAGCACGTTCTGCGCGTTCGTCGCGTTCTGATTCAGCGTCGCGATAATCTGTGCTGCGGTCACCGACGCATGCTCCGGATGCCAGCAGTCATAGTCCGTGATCATCGCGACCGTCGCGTAGCAAATCTCCGCTTCGCGCGCCAACTTCGCTTCCGTCGCATTCGTCATCCCGATCACGTCGAACTTCATCGCCCGGTGAAAGTGCGCCTCGGCCAGCGTCGAAAACTGCGGCCCCTCCATATTGATGTAGGTCCCTTGGCGATGTACCGGCACCGCTGCCGAAACGCAGGCATCGGAAAGCACCGCCGAAAGCTGTGGGCACGTTGGCTTGTCGAACGCCACGTGGGCCACCAGCCCGTTGCCGAAAAACGTCGAAACCCGCTCTTTGGTACTGTCAAAAAACTGGTCCGGCACCAGAAATTCCCCCGGCCGCAGGTTCTCCTGCAATGACCCCACCGCACTGACCGAAATAATCCGATCCACACCCAACAGCTTCATCGCGTAAATATTCGCGCGAAAATTCAGCTCCCCCGGCAGAATTCGGTGACCCCGGCCGTGCCGCGCGAGAAAGGCCACCCCCTTCCCCTCGAACGTCCCCACCACGATCTTGTCCGAAGGCTCCCCAAACGGTGTCTTCACGCGAATCTCCCGCGTGTTGGTCAGCCCGCTCATCGAATACAGCCCGCTGCCTCCGATGACTCCTATCTGCGCCACGGGTCCTTTCGTCGGCGCAGATTTCCCCTTGGCCCTTTTCGCTCCTGTCATCGTTTTCTCCTGGGAATTACCGGTTCAGGTCCACCGGTTCGATTTCGATCTTGTCGTCGCGCCCGTGAAACTCGGCCGCCGCCACGTCCGGATCGTGCCCGAAAACCACAATCCAGTTTTCCTTCGCCATTCGCGGCACCCAACTCCGCTTCGTTTCCAGCGTCCGCATGGGATAGAGGTCGTATGCCATGATCCACGGCAAAGGAATATGGTGCCGTGTCGGCAGCAAATCCGCAACAAACGCCAGGGTCTTCGCTCCGCCGGTCAGCAGCACCGCCTGAATATCCGCGTTGTGCCCCGGGATCGGCGCCACAGAGATTCCCGGCAAAATGGCCTGATGGCCTTCCGCAAGCTGCCACTGCCCCGCCTGGGTGATGGGCACGAAATTCTCCGGGAAATAACTCGCCTTGTCGCGCTCTGTCGGCGCCGCCGCATGCTCCAGCTCTCCGCGCTGCACCACGTATTTCGCCCGCGGAAACGCCGGCACCGCGCACTCATTCTCCATCCGCGTGTTCCCTCCCGCGTGATCAAAGTGCAAGTGGGTGTTGATCACCAAATCCACGTCGCGGGGCTCTACGCCCTGGCGCGCTAGTGATTCCACCAGCGGGTCGCCTTCCTGCACGCCATAAATCCCGCGCAACTTCGCGTCCCACTTCGTTCCATTTCCCGTCTCGATCACAATCGTTTTGCCGCCAGCACGCACCAGCAGCGCATTCGCCCGCAGCCGGATCCGGTTCCGCTCATCCGGAGCTGACTTCCTCTCCCACAACACCTTCGGCACCACGCCGAACATGGCTCCCCCATCCAGCCAAAAGTTCCCGCCATCTAGATACCGAACCTCCATCTCTCCCAAATGCATGTGTCGTCTCGGTGTCCTCGGTGCTCTTCCTCTATAGCCTCTGTGTTAAATCCTGCTTTCTTCTGTTCCTTGCTCCGTTGCGTTTTCCAGCACAGAAACTCTAGGGTGCCCCACCCTGGTTGTTTAGGGTGGGTCTTACGCTCCAACGCCACCCAATCTCTTCTCTTCTTCTTTCTTTACTCCGTTGCTTCGTTGCTTCCTTGCTTCAAAATCTCTCCCACCGCCGTAAACGGATCCTTCTTTCTCCCCGCCACCTCCGCAGCCAGCCGCCGCAATCGTTCCTCTCCGCCCTTTCCGCCCAATACCTTCTCGAGCAGCCGCGACTCCAGCATCTCAATCAGTCTGTTCTGCCAGTGCTCAACGTGCTTCTTCTCCCGCTCCCCGCTGGCCTCAAAATGTCTCCGGAACCTCTCGACCGTCTCCGCCAATTGCTCGATACCGCGGTTTTCCGTCGCCACCGTGCGGATCACCGGCGGATGCCACCCATCCCTCGGCATTACCAGCGACAGCATCGCGTGCAGTTGTTCCTCCAGCCGGTCCGCTCCCTCGCGGTCCGCCTTGTTCAGCACAAAAATATCCCCAATCTCCATCAATCCGGCCTTCATGTTCTGTATGTCGTCGCCCAGCCCCGGCACCAGCACCACCAGCACGCAATCCGCCAGCCGCACAATGTCAATCTCGTCTTGTCCCACGCCTACCGTTTCGATCAGCACCTGCCGCTTTCCCGCCGCGTCCAGCAGCAGCGCCACCTCTGCCGTCGACCGCGCCAGCCCTCCCAGAAATCCCCGCGTAGCCATCGACCGGATAAAAATCCCCGTATCGCTCGCATGCCCCTGCATGCGGATGCGGTCGCCCAGAATCGCCCCGCCCGAATACGGGCTCGTTGGGTCCACCGCAATCACGCCAACGCGCTCCTGCCGTTTCCGGTGATACGCCGCCAGCCGATCCACCAGCGTGCTCTTTCCCGTCCCTGGTGCCCCGGTAACACCCGTCAAGTACGCTTTCCCGGTGTGCGGAAACAGTTCGCGCAACAACTCCTCCGCCTCCGGCACATGGTTCTCAATCGCAGTGATCGCGCGTGAGATCGCGCGCACCTCTCCCGCCTGGACCTTGGCGGCCCACTCCTTTACGCCTATCTTCATCAGGAAGTGCGTCCTCGTCGCCGGACGCCGGCCCTCAGCAGCATTCCTTTATTATTTCTTGCCCTTCATTCCCGCGCAAGCAAACCGGCCATCCGCCACCGTTGCCAGCTAAATCTCTCGGCACACCTGTACTTCAGGACAATACAACGATCACCGCCAAACTCTCAGACTAAAGACACTTGGGCCTTCGGCCATTGGCAAATCACGGACAAGGAGACGCGCATGAAAAACGTCATTCTTTTGGGGTCTGCAGGCATCCTCTTCCTAGTTGGTTGCTCGGGAAACTCGCGGAAGACCGCCTCGTCGACGAGCGCCCCGGTACTATCACCGGCGACTGCGAATGCAACACCCGCTCCCGCCCCCCAAGGGGTTTCGCTCCCCGTGCCCTCGGTCGCGTCATCGAATTCCCAGATCTGGCATTTGGAAAAAGTCAAAGACCGCTTCAGCGAAGGCGTCGAGCTGAAAACCACCTCCCTGGACGGCAAATATGATCTGGTTATCCTGCAGGAAGGCCGCCAGGCTTTTCTCTCTTTCGCCCGCCATGGGCATTGGGAATCCGCACACAATCGGCCCGGAAAGGGCAAGCTCATGTTTCTCCGCGCGCGATTTGAAGATGGAGAGGAAAAGCACATCGAGTGGGACGAACTGGGTTTCGGCACAGAGAATCTCTTCGCTCTGCTGTGGTCGTATCCCGCGCCCCAAGACGCTTTCGGCCCCGCAGTGCCAGGTTCCAAGGACGATTCCTTTGGAGGTGACCGCCTCCTGATTCAGGAGCTGCTGAAGCACAAGACCGTCCTTTTGGAGGTCGCGCCCGTGGTCACCGCCCAGTTCGATCTCACTGGCCTTGTCCGCGAAATGGAAAAGGCCCGGTCCCCGAAGACCGAGCCCATTCTCGAAGCCCGCGGCGAGTAGTTTCGACAGTTTTTAGAAGGGTGGTCGCAGAGCTAGCGCTTGCCGAGTAGCTGTCTGGCAATCACCAGCCTCTGAATCTCGCTCGTCCCTTCGCCAATCGTGCACAGCTTCGCGTCGCGATAAAACTTTTCTGCCGGATAATCCTTGATGAACCCATACCCACCGTGTATCTGCACGCACTCATCCGCAACACGCACCGCCACTTCGCCGGCATACAGCTTCGCCATGCTCGATTCGCGCGTGAACCGCACATCCTTCTGGTCCGCCAGCCATGCCGCCTGGTACACCAGCATCCGTGCGGCCTCCACCTGCGTGGCCATATCGGCAAGCTTGAACTGGATCGCTTGAAACTCGCTAATCGCCTGCCCGAACTGCTTTCTCTGCTTCGCATAGCGCAGCGCCGCGTCCAGCGCCCCTTGCGCCATGCCCAGTCCTAGCGCGGCTATCGAAATGCGCCCGCCGTCCAGAATCTTCAGGCTCCCGGTGAACCCTTCGCCCTCCGGCCCCAGAAGGTTCTCTCCCGGCACCTTGCAGTCAGTGAACAACACCTCCGACGTGTCGCTCGCCCGCATCCCCAGCTTGTTTTCCTTCTTCCCCGGCCGGAACCCTGCCATCCCCTTTTCCAGAATGAACGCGCTGATGCCGTGCGAGCCCTTCGACTTGTCGGTCACCGCCATCGCCACGCATGTGTCGGCATAGTGCCCGTTGGTTGTGAACGTCTTCGCCCCGTTGAGCACCCAGCAGCAATCTTTCTTCACTGCCGTGGTCCGCGTTCCGCCAGCATCCGAGCCCGCTTCCGGCTCCGTCAACGACCACGCGCCCAGCTTCTTCCCCTGAGCCAGCGGCACCAGATATTTGCGCTTTTGCTCCTCGGTTCCAAACTTGTAGATATGGTTCGAGCAGAGCGAATTGTGCGCCGCCACAAACAGGCCTACCGACCCGTCCACCCGCGCCAGCTCTTCAATCACAATCGCATATTCGGTGTACCCCAGCCCCGCGCCGCCGTACTGCTCTGGGAAAATCACGCCCAGCAAGCCCATTTCCGCGAGCTTCGGCAGCAGTTCCACGGGAAAATGCGAAGCCTCGTCCCACTCCATCACGTTTGGCCCGATTTCGCCCTCGGCGAATTCGCGCACAGACTTCCGCAGCTGTTTTTGTTCTTCGGTAAAGGAAAAGTTCACTGGCCGGCCCTCGTCTCGTCTGCTAGTTCTCCCTATCGTGACTACAAGTTTATCTTATGATGCGCTTTCCTGCACACCAGCAGATTCGGTGCGGTCCTCTAGGGAAGCCCAATCAAATTAGGCCACAAATCCAGCGATCCGTCTGTGCCTATCGGCACACGGTTCCGTGTCGGCCAACGTCGCGTGCCGGGGTTTTCTATTTTCCCTTTTTCATTTTCTAATTTCCTACCATCCCACCGGATAATTGTTCTTCTTATTCTGCTCATCGAGCCACGTCTTCAACGGCGCGAAATAATCCGCCAGCGCCGACGCATCCATCTCCTTCTGCCCGGTCACCGTCTCCAGCGCCTCCGGCCACGGTTTGCTCGCGCCCAGGCGCAGCATCTCCTTTAGCTTCTCTCCCGCTGCCTTGTTTCCATAAATCGAGCAGCGGTGCAGCGGCCCCTCGAATCCCGCCGTCTTGCACAGCCCCCGCTGAAACTGAAATTGGTAAATCCGCGCCAGGAAATACCTCATGTACGACACGTTCGCCGGCACATGAAACTTCGCGCCCGGGTCGAAATCCGCCTCGCTGCGCGCCACCGGAGGCGCAACTCCCTGATACTTTTCCCGCAGCGCCCACCACGCCTTGTTGTACTCCTCCGGCTTCACCTTGCCGCTGAACACCTCCCAGCGCCATTTATCGATCACCAGCCCAAACGGCAGAAACGCCACCTTCTCGAGCGCCTGCCGCAGCAGGTAATCCGTGTCGTCGGTCGTCGCCGGCATCTCATCAATCAGGCCGATCGTCTTTAGGTATTCCGGCGTCACCGAAAGCGCGATCGTATCTCCCACCGCCTCGTGAAACCCATCGTTCGCGCTCGTTTCAAAGAGCGCTGGCTGCTTGCTGTACGCGCGCTGATAGTAGTTGTGCCCCAGTTCGTGATGGATCGTTCGAAAATCCTCTTCGGTAATCTGGATGCACATCTTGATGCGCAAATCGTCCTTCGAATCCACGTCCCACGCGCTCGCGTGACACACCACCTCGCGGTCCTGCGGCTTAGTGAACAGCGATCTCTCCCAGAACGTTGCCGGCAGCGGCGGAAACCCAAGTGACGAAAAGAAATTCTCGCCATACTTCACCATTCCCCGCGCATCCGTCTTCCGTCCCACGAGTATTTTGGTCAGGTCATAGCTCTGCGCCGGCCTTGGCGAATCCATCAGGTCGTAGACGTTGTTCCACTCCTGTGCCCACGGATTTCCCAGCAGATGGGCCGGAATCGGCCCGTTCGGCGGCACCACCTCCTTGCCGTACTTCCTCGCCAACTGCCCGCGCACGTACGCGTGCAGCGAAAGATAGAGTGGCCGCAACTGCTCCCACACGCGATCGAGTTCCTTGGCAAACTCGTCTGGCGGCATGTCGTACTTCGACCGCCACAGGGCACCCGCGTCCGTGTAACCCAGTTGCTGCGAACCGGCGTTCCCGAGTTCCACCATCCGCACGTAACGCTGCCGCATCGGCGCACCCACGGCGTGCCATCCAATCCATGCCCGCTTCAGTTCTTCCGGGTCCCGGCTCGTCGCCAGGAGCCGTTCGATCTTCGTGATATCCAGGCAGGGTTTGCCCTCGCCGTTCGGACACCATTTCCCTTTTCCGTAGTCCGCGCTTAGCGATGCGAGAATCGTCGCCAGCTCCTTTTGCGATTTCGCATCATCGGGTGCGGGAAACTCCGTGGCATGCTCGAGCAGCAGCCTCTTGCGCGCCAACTCCGGCGAAAGCGCCACTTTGTCGTACAGATGCGCCTGCTTGGCATAGTTCGTCGCAGCCGTGTTCAGCGCCTCGTCGGCATCCGCGGCGATGCCTTCGGTGTCGTAGGTAATGAAATTCACTCCCACCCAACCCGCGCGGCTCGCTTTGACGCCCAGCTCGAAGATCTGCTGCTCGGCCTTTTCAATGAAC
The DNA here is from genome assembly GCA_035262705.1 of Candidatus Acidiferrum sp. Lineage (GTDB taxonomy): Bacteria > Acidobacteriota > Terriglobia > Acidiferrales > UBA7541 > Acidiferrum. The sequence continues at coordinate 13,830 of DATFSI010000025.1, forward strand.
TTTTTCGCCTCTTCCGGTGTGCGTCGGCTCGGCTGCTGTGCCAGCGTGACGTGTGCAGGAGAAACCACCAGCCATCCCAGTGTTACGGCAGGCACAGCACAACGCCGCCAGTTGCATTTCATCTGTGTCACCCCAAAGTTTTGTTGGAAAAGCAAAGTCAATCGGGCGCTAAGCGACCTGGCCTTTTCCCTTGCGCACCACAGCGGTCAGTTCCTTTAACGCGCGCTCCACACCCGCGCGGTCTACGTTCCAGTGCGTCACCATCCGCACCGAATAAAACGCGGTATCCTGTGCCCACACGCCCCGCGCGTGCAGCGCGTCGCACAACTCCACCGCGTTCATCTCGGCTCCGGCGCAATCAAAAATCACGATATTCGTCTTCACGCTCGCCGGATCGATCTGCAGCCCCGGAATCTTGGCAATCCCTTCGGCTAGAAACCTCGCGTTCCCGTGGTCCTCGTGCAGCCGCCCCGGGGACTCCTCGAGCGCGATCCGTCCCGCTGCCGCCACCACTCCTACTTGACGCATCCCGCCGCCAAACATCTTCCGATACACCCGCGCACGCTCGATGAACTCTTGCGATCCCACAATCATCGACCCCACGGGTGCTCCCAGTCCCTTCGACAGACAGAACATCACCGAGTCCACCTTCTTGGTCATGTTCGCCACATGGTCGCCCAGTGCCACCGCCGCGTTAAAAATGCGCGCGCCGTCCAGGTGCACTTTCAAGTCCAACGCGTGCACCCGGTCACAAATTTCGTCCACGCGCTCGGTCGTATACACCGTTCCACCCGCCATATTGCTCGAATTTTCCAGGCATACAAGGGCCGTCTGCGAATCATAGTAAATCTTCGGCCGGATCGCTGGCTCGATCTGCTTCCAGCTCAGGATGCCGTCGCCTCCGCCGCGCACCGCACGCGGCATGCACCCGGCAATCGCCGACATCGACGCCAGCTCATACAGATTCACGTGACTGCGCTCTTCGCACACCACTTCGTTCCCATGATGCGTCCATATCTTGATCGCAATCAGATTTCCCATGCAGCCCGTGGGCACAAACAGCGCCGCCTCTTTCCGGAACATCTCTGCCGCGCGTCTCTGCAGCTTATTCACAGTAGGGTCTTCGCCGTAAACATCATCGCCCACTTCGGCTGCCGCCATCGCCCGCCGCATCTGTTCGCTCGGTCGCGTCACCGTGTCGCTGCGCAAATCCACCGCGCCTTCCACCGGCGTCACCTGGTCCGGATCCGTCAACTGGTTCCCCTTTGCCACTGTGTACGTCATGTCTTCCTCGTTCCGTGGTCAGGCCCACTAGCGCATTGTCATTCCGAGAGCGGCGTTTGCTCAAGGAATCTGCTTTTTCCCCGGGTGCGCCACACGCCGATTTTGCGTGGGGGGATTTTGTTCCACTTCATGCACCCACGTCCACCGCCCGCAACAACTCCACAATCACCTCATTCGACACGCTCAATTTCCCGGCCGGCAATCGCAATCTCTCCTCATCCCATTCCACCATTCCCGCAGCCGCCAATTTCGCGATTCGCTCCGCGAAACTCATTCCATACTCGCGCGCAATCCTCCCAATCTCAATCCCCTCCAACTGCCGCAGCCCCAAGAAGAACTCCTCCTCGAGCGCCATCTCGCGCGTAACCGTGTCGACGGTCTCCACGGCGCTCATTCCTTCCGCAATCGCCGCGACATACGCCGCCGCATCATGCCGGTTCGCCCAACGCTGCTTTCCCGAAAACGAATGTGCCCCCGCGCCGATTCCCAGATATGGTTCCCGCAGCCAATATTTCCGATTGTGGCGTGATTCGAATCCCGGCCGCGCCCAATTCGAAATTTCATACTGCCCATACCCCGCAGCCTGCAATTGCTCTTGCGCCACCTCATAAAACTCAGCCATCGCCTCTTCGCTAGGCAACTCCCGCGCGCTGTACCGCACCCCTCCTTGCAATACCTCCAGTCCCAGCCGGCTGGCTTCATCAATCTCCATCATGTAAATCGAAATGTGCTCCGGCCCCAGTGCCACCGCTTCGGCCAGCGATTGCCGCCACGACTCCTCGGTCTGCTTCGGCAGCCCCGCAATCAAATCAAAACTAATATTCAAGATCCCCGCCGCCCGCAGAATCGGCACCGCCCGGTAAATGTCCTCGCGCCGGTGCATGCGTCCCGCCGCCTTTAATTCTTCATCCACAAACGATTGCGTCCCAAAACTGATGCGGCCAAAACCCATCGCGGCCCACGCCGCCGCCTTCTCCGCATCCACCGTTTCGGGATCCGCTTCCAACGTTACCTCTTCAAGCACACACGCAAACGTCTCCCGCAACGCGGCCAGCATCTTTCCGAGCAGCCGCGACTCCAGCAAACTCGGCGTCCCGCCTCCCACATAGACCGTGTCCACAACGCCTGACTGGCCCGCCAACTCTAGCGGCAGACTTACGCCAACCGATTCGAGCAACCTCCGATGCTCGCGAATCTCCCGGCACACGGCCTCCGCATAAGGCGCAAATCGCCCTGCCGACACCACTCCGGTGTGAAAATTGCAGTAGGTGCACTTCGTCTGACAGAACGGCACCTGAATGTATACGCCCGTTTTTCCCATGCTCAGAAACTCTAGCACACCGCCTTCAAGCCATCTTGCGTCGGGCGGATTTCTCCAGCAATTCATGAATAAGCGTCTGGTAGGGCTTGTCTTGCTTGGCCGCCAGCCGTCGCAACCGTGCGAGCAATTCCGGCGAAATTCGCAGGGTGATCAATTGTTTTGCCTTGCCGGTCTTTGGGCGCCCCACGCGGCGTGCCCCACGCAATTCGGTATCTGTCGATTCGGGAATATCCGAAAAATCGATGGACTTAGCCGAAATACGCTTTTCGCCCTTGCGAGCTGGCACGCCGCGCGCTGATGATCCGTCTGGCTTCCTGGTCATCGTTCGTTCTCCGAAGTGTGTTGCGAGGATCAGGATACGCTCGGAAGCTGCACGCCCGATTCTCTTGAAACGCAGTTCGTCGTGAGAATTCGATAGGTCCTCCCATTTGAGGGCCTCGGGATTCGCAAAGACCGTGGCGGCTTGCTCGACGGAAACGCAGTGTTTGCCGGGTTTGTACGGGCCTTCCGGGTATCCCAGGAGAACCGCATTTATGTATATACACTAATTCGAGAGGAATTTCCAGCGCTTGTGAGCTTATCTAGAAAACGCTTTCCTCGATTAGGAAGGATCGCTTCACACCCGGTCCGGCAGCACCTTCACGTATAAATGCCTCTCCCGCGGTCCGTCAAACTCCGCAAAGAAAATCCCTTGCCAGCGGCCCAACGCCAGCTTTCCCGCCTCCACAAAGACGAATTGCGACGTCCCCACGAGCATCGTCTTCACGTGCGAATCCGAATTCCCCTCCGCATGCCGGTACGGCCCGGCAGCCGGCACCAACCGGTCCAGCGCGCCCTCGGCGTCGGAGGCTACATCCGGGTCAGCGTGTTCGTTGATCAGGATTCCTGCCGTCGTATGCGGCACGTACAGAAAACAAGTCCCAGCCTTCACTCCCAGGGCGGTCACTACGCGCTGCACCTCTTCGGTCACGTCCACCATCTGCGTGCGGCGGTTCGTTCGCACACGGATCGATTGCATGCTTGCCTCCAGCCCCACTTAGGGGATGGAAACAATATAGTGTTGTCCGGGATTTTTCGCGCAAGCTAGTTTGCGCAGTTCGCCCAGGCCCTCGCCGCCCAGGCGGTGCAAAAACGGCAAGAAGCACAGGTCCCGCGATTGCAGTCCCTTGTGGGGGTACAGGAGATTCTCGAGAAATTCCGCGTGCCCCTCGATCACCTTGTCGTGCCGGTCGAGCGCCGCGCCCGTCTTCGACCGCAATTTCTCTACCTGGTACCGGATGCGCTTCTCCGCCCGCGCAATCGTTCCCTGAATCGTGGGGTCCACCTTGCGGATCGCTTTGTCGAGGCCTTCCACGCCTTTCTCGATCTGCCGCAGGCTGCCGTCAAACGACCGCGCCAGTTTTTTGGGCACGTTCGACGCGTACATCTGTTTCTTCAGCACCTGCCCCCCCTGCCACGCGTCCTCCACCTGCAATCCATACTTGGTCAAAATCCGCGTCGCCTTCGGGTCTACCAGCGTGTAATCCGCGCGCGGCAGCAGCACCGGCATGCGCCCCAGCAGCTTTTTGTACAACACTTCCGACTGCGCGAAGTACGCCACCTCCGCGGGCCCTCCGTAATACGCCGCCGTCGGCAGCAGAAAATCCTGCATCACCGGGCGCAGCAGCGCGTTGGGACTGAACTCCTCCGGATGCGCCACAACCCGTGCCAGCACCTCTCCGCGCGGCACGGACTTTCCCGCAAACGAAAAATTGCCGTTTCCCGCGCTGACGACTTCGCGCTTCCCGTCGTGCATCGCAAACAGCAGCGTGCTCTTCGAAGTCACCTTCACCTGTGGCCCGTAGCCCGCCTTCTCGAGTTCTTTGTCTCTCTGCAAAAGTGACTCGGTAAGCGCGTCCCGGTGCTCCAAGGCATCGTGCAAAACCGGCACGGCAACCGCATGAAGTTTGGCGTTCAGGGGATCCAGAAGAATCAAACCGTGGGGAGAGAACAGCTTGGTGAAGAGTTTCGCGAAGGCGCTGCCATAGGTATCCCGTGGGGTATAACACGATCGCAGAATCTCAAATAAGTCTTCGCCGCCGAGCCCGTTCAGGCTCCCTTTTACCTGCTCCAGCACGCCTTCAATATCCGGGCCCAGCGCAATGTGCCCTACCGGGCGTCCCGCTTCCGCAGGCGGCGGCAGAATCAAGTGTTGCAGCTTCCCTTCGCGGAACCACGTCGTGTGCCGGACCTCATCCACGTCGTGGTCTTCCGTGGCCATCCAGAAAATCGGCACAGCCTCCACGCCCCGCAGCGTCAGCTCTCGCGCCGACTCGATTGCTGTCAGCGCTTTGTAAAACGCGTATGCTGGTCCGCCAAAAAGCCCCACCTGCTGCCCGCTGATAATCGCCACCGCGCCGTTTTCCAGGCGCTCGAGATTGGTCTTCGTCTCCGGTCCGCTGCCGAAAGAAACATTCTCTTCCCGCAGAATCGCCGCCACTTCCCTGCGCCGCTCTGCCGGAAATTCCAGTTGCCGCGCGTACGCCTCCACCGTTGCCAGGTCCGGCTTGTGCCCGTAGAAATGCTGGACGCGCGGAAAATCCTCGATGTAATCCCGAATGAGATTGGTCGTGTGAGGGATCTGGTGCGGTGCGAGAGCGCGACAGTCCATGGCGTTTAGATGTTAGTTCCGGGAAAAAGTGACGCGGCGCCCGGCGGGCCGAGCCCCGGCCTGTTTAGACGCGTGCCGCCGCCGGATAGACTTCCCCCAACGCCGCCAGCACGCTCTTTTTTTTCTCCGCGCTCAGCGGCAAAAGGGGTGGCCGGGGCGCTCCCCCGGCGTACCCGCGCAACTCCATCGCGTATTTCAGGCCTGGAATGCCGGTATCGGACGCGATGCTTTTCGACGCGCGCACCAGTTGCAGTTGCAATGCCTTTGCATCGGCGTGCCGGCCTTGCTGGAACAACTGATAAAGCTCCACGCACTTCTCCGGCAACAGGTCGGCCAAGGCCAATATGGCTCCCCGTGCTCCCACGGCCAGGGCCGGATACACTACCGACGCTCCGCCGGTTAGCACCCGGAACTCTGCCGGCGCCCCGGCCACGGTTTCTCCCAGCCGCTGAATGCTCCCGGAGCTGTCCTTGATGCCGATGATGTTCGGATGCTGCGCCAGCGTGATGATTTCCGGTGCTTCCAGTGCAATGCCCGTAAAAATCGGCACAGAGTACAACAGCACCGGAATCGGCGCCGCGTCCGCCACCGCCCGGTAATGCTGGGTAAAATTCTCTGCGCGGTACGCTGGTTTGTAATAATACGGCGTCTTCACCAGCGCCACATGATACCCCAGCGCCGCCGCGCGTTTCGTCCGCGCAATCGTTTCCGCCGTTGACTCCGCGCCCGTCCCCGCAATCAGAATCTTCCCTGGCGCCGCCGCTTCTTTTACTGCGACCAGAACCACCTCCGCCTCTTCGCGCGAAAGCAGAACCGATTCCCCGGTCGAACCCAGCGCCACATACCCCGCCAGCCCCGTCTGGTTATACAAGCCGATATTCTGTTTGATCCCGGCAACGGAAACGCTGCCGTCTTCCGCAAACGGCGTCGTCAGCGCTGGAAATATCCCGCTCACATCCATCTCTCAGCACACCTCGGTCAAGCTTGTGTAGTGGCCGATCGTTAGATCGGCAAACCAATCCTAATCCCCGCTTCCGCCCGCTCCCGGCGCCGCCACGCGGTTACTATGCAAATCTTGCAGACAGGAAACCTCGCGCTGCAGCTCAATCAGCGCATGCATCCCACGTACCGCCGCATGCGCCGCCGAAAGCGTTGTAATGCAGGGAATGTTGTAGCGAATCGCCGCGCGCCGGATAGATTTCTCGTCATAAAACGACTCCCGCCCCAGCGGTGTGTTGATCACCAGGTTCACCTTCCCGGTCTTGATCAGGTCTACGATGTTCGGCCGTCCTTCATTTACCTTGTAAACCTCTTCGCACCCCACGCCCGTCGCGTGCAGCGCCGCCGCCGTACCCCGCGTAGCCACAATCTTGAATCCCAGCGACACCAGTTCCTTGCCCATCGCACCCAACTGCCGCTTGTCGCGGTCGTTCACGCTGATGAACACCGTCCCACCGCTCGGCAGTTTCTGTCCCGCGGCCAGCTGCGCCTTTGCGAATGCTTGCCCGTAGGAAGTCGAAATCCCCATTACTTCACCGGTCGAACGCATCTCCGGCCCCAGAATCGTATCCACGCCCCGGAATTTGTTGAATGGGAACACCGGCGACTTCACCGAATAAAATTCGTGCGTCGCAATCTCCGCCACGCCATTGGTGTGTACCAGCGGCAGCTTCATGTCCGCCAGCCGCCGCCCGACCATCAGCCGAGCCCCGAGCTTCGCCAGTGGTACGCCCGTTGCCTTGCTCACGTACGGCACCGTCCGCGAAGCCCGCGGGTTCACTTCCAGCACGAATACCGTGTCACGCTGGATGGCATACTGAACGTTCATCAGTCCCACAACCTTCAACGCCAGAGCTAGCCGCTTCGTGTAATCCCGGATCGTATCCAGCACCTTCGGCGACAAGCTCACCGGCGGTAGCACGCATGAGGAATCGCCCGAATGCACGCCGGCCTCTTCGATGTGCTCCATGATTCCGCCGATGACCACGTCTTTGCCGTCCGCCAGCGCGTCCACGTCCACTTCTGTGGCCTCTTCCAGGAACTGGTCAATCAACACCGGCCGCGCCGGGCCCATCAACGCCGCCTGCGCTACGTATTCTTGCACCGTGTTCACGTCGTACGCGATCACCATCGCGCGCCCCCCCAGCACGTAGCTGGGCCGCACCAGCACCGGCAAACCAATCTCTCCCGCCACACGGGCCGCTTCTTCCGGCACCAGCGCCGTCCCGTTGCGCGGCTGCGGGATGCGCAACTCCTCGAGCAACCTCCCAAAACGCCGCCGGTCTTCAGCCAAATCAATCGATTCCGGCGCCGTGCCCACGATGGAAACGCCGTTGCGCTTCAGTTCCAGCGCCAGGTTCAGCGGCGTCTGCCCGCCAAACTGCACAATCACGCCCGCGGGCTTCTCCCGCTCCACAATCGCCAGCACGTCCTCGAGCGTCAGCGGCTCGAAATACAGTCGGTCCGACGTGTCGTAGTCCGTCGACACCGTCTCCGGGTTGCAGTTCACCATCAGCGTCTCAAACCCGTCGGCGCGCAGCGCAAACGACGCATGGCAGCAACAGTAATCAAACTCAATTCCCTGCCCGATGCGGTTCGGCCCGCTGCCCAAAATCATGATCTTCTGCTTCTGCGTCGGGCTGGTCTCGTCCTCTTCTTCGTACGTTGAATACAGGTAAGGCGTGAACGATTCGAACTCCGCCGCGCACGTATCCACGCGCTTGAACACCGGCGCCACGTTATACCGCGCCCGCTGCAGGCGCACCACCGCCGGCGTCGTCTTCCAGATTTGTGCCAACTGCTCGTCGCTCGCACCCACACGCTTCGCTTCGCGCAACAAATCCTTCGAGGCTGTCTCCACCGTCACCGAAGCCGCCCGCCGGTTTACCGCCGTCAGCTCTTCAATCTGGTGGACGAACCACGGATCAATCTTCGTCAGGTCGCAAATCTCGGTCGCAGGCAGTCCACGCTCCACCGCTGTCAGAATCCAGTGAATGCGGTCAGGCCTCGGCGTCGCTAGTTTTTCCCGCAGCAGCGAATCCGGCGTCTCTGTTGGCGCCCGCCACGGTGTGGAGGGCTCCAACGAACGGATCCCCTTCTGCAGCGCTTCCTTGAACGTTCGCCCGATGGACATGACTTCGCCCACCGACTTCATCTGTGTCCCCAGCGTGCTGTCCGCTCCAGGGAATTTCTCAAACTGCCACTTCGGAATCTTCACCACCACGTAGTCAATCGTCGGCTCGAAGCACGCCGGCGTTTTCTGCGTGATGTCGTTCGGAATCTCGTCCAGCGACATCCCCACCGCCAGCCGCGCCGCAATTTTCGCGATGGGGAATCCTGTCGCTTTGCTGGCCAGCGCCGAACTCCGCGAAACGCGCGGGTTCATCTCGATCACCACCATGCGCCCGTTGTCCGGATTCACTGCGAACTGCACATTCGACCCGCCCGTCTCCACGCCTACTTCGCGGATAATCGCTGCCGCGGCGTCGCGCATGCGTTGGAATTCCTTGTCCGTCAGCGTCTGCGCCGGCGCCACGGTGATGGAATCGCCCGTATGCACGCCCATGGGGTCGAAATTCTCAATCGTGCAGATCACCACGAAGTTGTCGCGAAAATCCCGCATCACTTCCAGCTCGTACTCCTTCCACCCGAGCACGGACTCTTCTACCAGCGCTTCGTGGACCGGACTCATATCCAGCGCGTGGGCGATCGCCTCCGCGAATTCTTCCTTGTTATACGCAATCGCTCCGCCCGTGCCGCCCAGCGTGAACGACGGCCGGATCACCAGCGGGAATCCCAGTTGGTCGCACAGCCGCATGGCGTCCTGCGCGTTGTTCACCAGCGCCGAGGCTGGCACCTCCAGCCCGATCTTCCGGCAGGCGTCCTTGAACCACAGCCGGTCTTCGGCCACCTTGATCGCGCGCAGCGACGCGCCAATCATCTCCACCTTGTGCTTTTCGAGAATGCCGCCCTCGGCCAGCTCCACCGCCAGGTTTAGCGCCGTCTGCCCGCCCACTGTCGGCAGCAGCGCGTCCGGTTTTTCCTTGATGAGAATTTCTTCGAGATATTCCTTCGTCAGGGGCTCGATGTAGGTGCGGTTCGCCAGTTCCGGGTCCGTCATGATCGTCGCCGGATTCGAATTCACCAGCACCACTTCATAGCCCTCGGCCCGTAGCGCCTTGCACGCCTGCGCCCCCGAATAGTCGAACTCGCAGGCCTGCCCGATCACAATCGGCCCCGAACCGATAATCAAAATCTTATGAAGGTCTTTTCTCTTAGGCATCTTTCCTCAAAAATCTATTTGTCCCGTCTTGCCACTGGACTCCTGCACGCTTCAGGATTTCTTCCCCCTGCCTGCGCTAGCGGAGCAGAATTGCATAAATCGCCGGGCAGTGATCGTGCTGCTTCCATTCCCTCACGCGCTGCGCTCGCTTCGCTCCCACGAGATCTTCCATGGCCTGCCATTCCAGCCTGCAAACCATTCAGTTTCCGGTGTTTTCGCCCATACAGTGGAAGTCCATCATAGGGCCACGGCCACCCCGTGCGCGGCTTCGCTCGTGCGGGCCGCAATGTGCAGTGTCGCGGCCATTGATTATCGCCGCGAACTCCCCGGGCTTGCGAACTCCTTCATCATGTCCGTGAACTGCGTGAACAAGTAATGCGAATCGTGCGGCCCCGGCGAGGCTTCTGGATGGTACTGCACGCTAAACAAAGGCAGCGTCTTGCTTCGCATCCCTTCATTCGTGTGGTCGTTCAGGTTCACGTGCGTGATCTCCACTTCGCTCGACGGCAACGACTCCGGGTCCACGCAGAACCCGTGATTCTGCGCGGTAATCTCCACCTGGCTGGTCAGCAAATTCTTCACCGGATGATTCGACCCGTGATGCCCAAACTTCAATTTAAAAGTCTTCCCGCCCAGCGCCAGCCCGCACAACTGGTGTCCCAGGCAAATCCCAAACACCGGTACCCGCCCGGCCAGTTTCCGGATATTCTCTACTGCGTAAGTGATCGGCTCCGGATCGCCCGGTCCATTCGACAAAAACACCCCATTCGGCCGCAGCGCCAGCACATCCTCCGCCGAAGTATTCGCCGGCACCACCATCACTTCGCAATGGTGATCCACGAGCAACCGCAGAATGTTCTGCTTGATCCCGTAGTCGTACGCCACCACCTTGAATTTCGCATGGTCAGTGTTCGCGCCAGACTCGCCCATCTCCTCCGCCCATGGCGAAGTCGCCAGATCAATCGAGCCTTTTTGCCACTCATACGCCTTGCCGCACGTCACGCGGCCCGCCAGTTCCTGCCCCGCCATCGTCGGCAGCTGCTTGGCCTCAAATACCAGTTGATCCCCAGGCGTTCCGTCGGTAGACACCACGCCTCGCAGCGCGCCCATCTTGCGAATATGCAGCACCAGCGCGCGCGTATCAATGTCCCAAATCACGGGAATCTTGTGGCGGTTCAAATAAAGCTGCGCCGTTTCCGCCGAACGCCAGTTTGACGACACCTGTGAAAATTCGCGCACAATCAGCGATTCAATGTACGGCCGACCCGACTCTTCATCGTCAAGGTTCGCGCCAACGTTTCCAATGTGTGGATAAGTCAGGCAGACAATCTGCCCGGCATAACTTGGGTCGGTGAATACTTCCTGGTAACCGGTGAGGCTGGTGTTGAAAACGACTTCGCCGCCCCGGCGTGTGATGGCGCCGGCCGCGCGGCCGTTAAATACGCGTCCGTCTTCGAGCGCCAGAATTGCGGGTCGATGCTGCACTTCCGTCAGTGGCTCCTCCGGACAGCTTCATTTTTCGTCGGCCTCGGCGGTAGAGAGCGAACCGAAATGATCCACCGGCCAGTACGCGAACACCGCCCGTCCATAAATATACTGGCTTGCCACCGGCCCGAACACGCGGGAATCGTTCGAGCTGATGCGATGGTCGCCCATCACGAAGTAACTGCTCTTCGGCACCTTCACCGGCCCAAAATCCGAAATGTCCGCGTACTGCGGCGGGACATACGGCTCGGGAATCACTTGGCCGTTCACGAACAGCGACCCATGGCGGATCTCCACCGTTTCTCCGGGCAGCCCGATGATGCGCTTGATGAACGATTTCGACCGGTCCAGCGGATACCAAAACACCACCACGTCCCCTCGGTGAATGGATTCGAACCGGTACACAAACTTGTTGATGAAAATCCGTTCTTGGTCGGAAAGCAGTGGAGCCATGCTCGTGCCTTCCACCTTCACCGGCTGGTACAGGAACACGATAATCACCAGCGCCAGGCCAATCGCGATCAGCAGGTCGCGCGTCCACACGCGAATTTCGCTGCGCAGCAGGTGCTGTGAGCCGCGCGCATTTACTTGGGTTAGCTCAGGATGGCAAGGTACTGCCGCAGGCAATGAAGTTTTCTGGGCGCTCGAGGGATCGCCCGATGGTGGAGGAATGGGAGTCGCGTCCGGTTTGCGCATCACCGACAATCCTTATTTTATAACATGCCCCGTCAAAGTCACGCCACATCCCATCTGCGGTTTCTAGCAGCACGGGCTTCCGCGTGCCCTGACGCAGGAAGGGTCTTCCAGCACCAGCAAAGTCAAGCTGCGTCCCCTTGCCGTTGAGGGTGCCCCACCCTTGGTTGTACGAGTGGGTCTTGCGATCCGAAGTCTCCCGTTCCTCTTTCTTTTCTTTACTTCCTTACCGCGTTACTTCTTTACTCTCTTTCCTGTTACGATTCCCTCGATGCCCTCTTCTGTTGCCTTCATCATCCCCACCCTCAACGAAGAAGCAACCATTGGCCCGGTCTTAGACGCTCTCCACGCCGTTTTACCTGCCGCCGGCCTCTCCCAAGCCGAATTCCTCGTCGTCGACAACAATTCCACCGACGCCACCGCCCGCATCGCCACCGGACGCGGTGCCCGCGTCATCAACGAACCCCGCCGCGGTTATGGTCAAGCCTGCCTCTCCGGAATCGCAGCACTCTCAACGGAAGCCCGAATCGTCGTCTTCCTCGACGCGGACGGCAGCGACGACCCTCAGGATCTCCCTCGCCTACTCGCTCCCCTCTTCGACGGCTCCTCCGACTTTGTCCTGGGCTCCCGCACCGTTGCCGCCCACCTCTCCAGCGCCTTCACTCCGCCCCAAGCCTTCGGCAACTGGTTCGCCACCAGCCTCCTGCGCCTCTTTTTCGGCGCACGTTACTCCGACCTCGGCCCCTTCCGTGCGATCTGCCGCCAGTCCCTCGATCGCCTGCGCATGTCTGACATCAACTACGGCTGGACCATCGAAATGCAAATCAAGGCGCACCGCCTCGGCCTTCGCGTTCTGGAAATCCCCGTGAACTATCGCAAGCGCCTCGCAGGCCAATCCAAAATCTCCGGCAATCTCCTCGGCTCCATCCGCGCCGGCTACAAAATCCTGTGGTCCATCGCCAAATACGCCCTCTCCCCCAAAAATTAAGTCGCCAAATTAAAATAAGACGGCGGGTGCCCACCATTTGGTTTTTAAGGGTGGGGTTTTCTTTCTCTCTTCTTCCTCTTCCTCTCTGGGCTCTCTGTGCTAAACCTCTCCTCTTACCCGCCGAACGCAAAATTAATATTCGCCAACCCCGCAATCACCGCCGTCTCCGTCCGCAAAATCAAATTCCCCAACGACGCCTCCCGAAACCCCGCTCGAATCGCCGCCGCCCGCTCTTCCTCGGTCCATCCACCCTCTGGCCCAATTGCCAGTGTCACGAGCGCCGCATTTTCCGCAGGCAATGTTTCCCGCAACGGTGTGGCCTCCGGTGCTTCCGAAAAAAAGATCCGCACCCCATCCTGCTGCCCTGCGAATGCTGCCTCCGGCTTCGCCAAGGTCCGCATTTCCGGCACCGCCACGCGCCGCGACTGCTGCGACGCTTCCAGCAAAATCTTCTTCCACCGTTCCGCCCGATTCGCCGCCGCTGCCAGCAACGCCTTCTCGCTCCGCGCCGCCGCCAGCGGCACAATCGCCTCCACTCCCAACTCCGTCGCCTTCTCGAGCGCCCATTCGAACGCGTCGAACTTCACCACGGCCAGCAGCAGCGCCGTTCTGATTCCCGCCCGGGCCGCAGCGAGTTCCTCAATCAGCGAGAAATCCACCTCATCCCGCGTCACCGTTTCAATCCGCCCCAGCCACACCTTGGTCCCGTCGCTCAACTCGTAGAGTTGCCCGGGTTGCGCCCGCAACACCCGCCCCACATGATGCGCGGCCTCCTCCCGCATCACCGCCCGCCCACCCTCAAACCTCTCCACAAAAAATCGTCGCCTCATGGCGCCTATCTTCCCATGAATCGGT
>DATFSI010000026.1:0-2408 GCA_035262705.1 Candidatus Acidiferrum sp.
GATGTGTTCGATACCAGATGCGACGCACTCCTCCGCCACATATTGAATTTGCGGCTTGTCAACGACGGCCAGCATTTCCTTCGGTTGCGCCTTGGTGGCCGGAAGGAATCTTGTTCCAAGTCCAGCGGCGGGCAGGACCGCTTTGCGGACTTTGCGACACGGTGCGGCGTTCGGAAGCCGGTGTTTGGTCTGTTCCATCGCAGGCAGCTGCATTGGCTCGACTCTCTCGGAATTTTACTCCGCTAGCACGGTAGCCGCGACGCGCGAGGTTTGTCAATCCGTGCAATTACCAGTGGCTGGCTACAGTCTCTGGTACACGGGAACGAGAAAATAGGCTTCGTAGTCGGCGCTCCGCGCTTTTCCCCGAGCTTCGATTTCCCAATACGTTTGAGGTGTGTCGGCGAGGGTGGTGGGAGGTTGATCCTGAGGCAAGCAGAACTCGACGGGTATGCCGCATGCGGCATCGGCGGTGGCAAGCTGCGTTTGAGAAAACGTGACCGCATCTCGATAGAGTTCGTAGCATACCACCTGTGTACGCCGGTTGTTTCCGCTTCCGGTCGTTACATATTTTTCCTGCACGCAACGGAGCGTCAAAGCCAACTGATTCATGCGTGACACATGCAACGGCGCGCGAAGCCGTACCCGGAGCGTTTGTCCGAGAAAATAAGGAAACTCGTCATAACTCAGGAAACTGCTGCCATTGCGGAATAGGTCCACAAGCACCTGAATCCAGCGCGCCCAAAAGACGAGCCCAATGAACGTGAAAAAGCTGGCAATCATGAAGAACGCGCGGCCCAAACCGCGTTGATTCAACCCCACCCAGAAAAACGGGACGAGAAACGCGTTCCACACGAGCGCGGCCACCAGCCGTTGCAGCATGGAATAAAATGCCGGAAACCTGACGCCTTCGCGCTCCCAATGATGGTCAGCGAGCCACGGCTCGCCGGGTCGCGACGCAGATTCACGCTCGTGCTCCGCTTTGCGAGCTGCTCCTCGCAGGCCATGAACGACCAGAAAGGAGCCGGCGGAAAAGAACAGCCCGCCGAGCAGACCGATCAACCAGTCCGGAGCGTTCTTGTGCCCGCGAAGAAGGTCCAGGGCGGCGCACTCGATCAGAACGCCTGCAACCAGAAAAGGAAGCCCAAAGAACACCGCTTTCCAGCCCGTGATCGTGGCAGCGCTTTGTGTCGGGTGGTTCCGCAGGACGCGGGGCATCGCCAGACCGCCAGCGCGTCGTTGCTCGGAGAGGTTCGGAGTCGATGTGAGAGTAGTCGTGGCCATAGGCATTTCGATCGAATTTGCCCGTCGGCTATGCGCGCGGCAATGGAACTAGCGCGAATCAGTAAACGGTCGCAACACGTGTGCTAGCATGGAATTCGAGTTGGTCGCGTGTTTTTTTGCCAACTTCCGGCCGAAAGCCCGGCTTGTCGCATAATCTTGTGCCGCGGCCCTTCGAAACTCACGGTGGACGGAAGCCGCGAGCAACAAAAGCGCAGGAGGTTTTTGCGTCTGCTGCCAAGGGATTCATGAGTGTCGGCAAAACAACGGGAGTGCACATTCTGGGGATCGAGTCGTCGTGCGACGAGACGGCCGCTGCCGTCGTTGTCGATGGCTTCCGGATCCTCTCAAGCGTCGTGGCGTCGCAGATCGATATTCACCGGAAATACGGCGGCGTGGTTCCGGAACTGGCTTCGCGCGAGCATCTTCGCCAAATCGTCCCGGTAGTGCGTGAGGCTCTAGCCGATGCTGGGTTGGGCTTCGAAGAGGTGGATGCCATCGGCGTAACCCAAGGACCTGGACTTGTAGGCTCCCTGCTCGTGGGTATCACTTATGGCAAAACACTGGCGGAGGCGCTTGGAAAACCCTTGTTGGCGGTGAATCATCTGGAGGGCCACGTTTATGCCGCTCTTCTCCAGGCCCGTCAGGATGGGGAGACTCCTCTGCTGCCGGCAGTGTGTTTGATTGTGTCGGGCGGGCACACCGTTCTGTATGAGGTAAAGGCGAATTCGGAGAACGGCTCGCCGAGTTTCCGTTACCGCAAAATGGGGCAGACGCGCGACGATGCAGCCGGAGAAGCGTACGACAAGGTCGCCAAGCTGCTCGGCCTTGGCTATCCCGGCGGGCCCATCCTTGACCGCCTGGCTGCGGCCGCAGAAGATGTTCCAGGGCCGGTAAAGTTTGGTCCGACGAAGACGCGTGGTAACGCACTGGACTTCAGCTTCAGCGGCCTGAAGACCGCAGTTCTCTACCACCTGCGCGAGCACCCGGAATACGACGGCGAAGTCCGCGAGAGGGAAGTGGCCATGGCACAAGGCCGCCGCAAGTTCGACGAGTTGTTGTCGCTATGTTCGCAGGCGACGCTTGGCCTGGTGCGCGAATTTCAAAATGCGGTGGTGCGCGACCTCGTG
>DATFSI010000027.1:0-11756 GCA_035262705.1 Candidatus Acidiferrum sp.
AACTGCCCGTACAGTGTTCCGGTGCGATGCACTCCGCACTCCTCTACCGTTCGAATTCAGGCGCCAATTGCTCGCCTGTCAGCAAACCGCGGCGCGGCCGCCGTTCAGTCGTCCCCGTGAGCCGGCGCTACGATGCGCGGCCCGGACCCGCCAGGAACATCGAGCCCCAAATCCGGCCGGTTGCGGAAGTCATACGCTTCCCAGGTCACAACCGGAGTCACCTCAAAGTTTTCTGTCAGCGGCGGCGACTGCGTCTTCCATTCCAGACCCGTTGCCGGCCACGGATTTTCGCCCGCCACCTTGCCGTAGAACGCCGCCCAGGTAAGATAAATCATCGGCAAGAGATAGCCGACCGCTAGGATCGACGCACCCGCTGTGGACATCACGTTGTAAATCTGGAATTCCGGCGGGTACATGTGATAGCGCCGCGGCATGCCCATAACGCCCAACAGGAATTGCGGGAAGAACGTGAAGTTGAACCCGATGAACAGCGTGAACGCGGCAATGCGCGCCAGCCACTCCGGATACATGCGCCCGGTGATCTTCGGCCACCAGAAGTGCAGCCCGCCCAGATACCCCATCACCGCGCCGCCCACCATGATGTAGTGGAAGTGGGCCACCACGAAGTAGGTATCGTGGATATTCATGTCGATTCCCAGACAGCCCAAGAACAAACCCGTGAGGCCGCCAATCAGGAACAGGCCAAGAAAGCCGAACGCATAGAGCATCGGCGTATCAAACGAGATGGAGCCGCCAAACAGGGTCGCTGTCCAGTTGAATACCTTAATCGCCGAAGGTATGGCTACCACGAACGTCAAAAACGAGAACGCCACCGCCGCATAGGTGGACTGGCCGGTGAGGAACATGTGGTGCGTCCATACCAGGAAGCCGATCACCGCAATCGCCAGGCTGGCCGCAGCCACGAAGTGGTATCCGAACAACTGTTTCCGCGCGAATGTGGGAATCAACTCGCTGATCACGCCCATGGCAGGCAGAATCATGATGTACACGGCCGGGTGCGAATAGAACCAGAACAGGTGCTGGAACAAGATCGGGTCGCCGCCCATAGCCGGGTTAAAGAAGCCCAGCCCGAAAAGGCGCTCCATACCGGCCAGCGCCAGCGTGATGGCGATAACCGGCGTGCCCAGAACCATGACCAGGGAGGTTGCGTAGTGAGCCCACACGAAAAGCGGCAATCGGAACCAGGTCATTCCCGGTGCGCGCATGGTGTGCACGGTCACCAGGAAATTCAGCCCCGTCAGGATGGAAGAGAATCCGGTAATAAATACCCCGATCACCGCCGGGGCCACCGCCGAGTTCGAGTACACCGTGCTTAGCGGCGTATAAAACGTCCAGCCGGTGTCCAGCCCGCCATTGATCATCGACCACATGGTGAACAGCCCGCCGATGATGTAGATATACCAGCTCAAAAGGTTGATCTTGGGGAACGCCAGATCCTTCGCGCCAACCATGATCGGAATCAGGAAGTTTCCCAATATCGCGGGAATCGAGGGAATCAGGAAGAAAAAGACCATGGTAACGCCGTGCATGGTGAACATGCGGTTGTACTGGTCCGGCGTGAGCAGGTAGCCGTTGGGCGTCATCAGGTGCAGGCGGATCATCATGGCGAAGAAGCCGCCGATGAAAAAGAAGAAGGTAACGGCGGCAAGGTACAGCATGGCAATTCGCTTGTGGTCCGTGGTCAGCAGCCACGAGCGGATTCCGTACTCGGCGTTCAGGTAATGCTTCTCCGGAAATTTCGGTTCCGGCACCGTTTCGTGCGTGCTCATACTATTTCTTCCCCGCGGTTGGCAGCGCAATGCCAGCGCCCTTGGCGGGCACAGGCTGCGACTGCAGAGACTTGATGTAGGCGGTCAGATTCAGGATCTGTTCCTCCGTCACCAGGCCCTGGAACGTTGGCATCACCGGTTGATAGCCGGCCACAATCTTGGCTTTGGGCTGAAGAATCGATTCGCGGATATACGCCTCATCCGCCACGACGATGCTGCCATCGGCCAACAGGACCTTCCCACCATAAACGCCGTTGAGCGAGGGCGCGCGGCCCGTGCCGTTTGCCAGATGGCAGGTGACGCAGGCCAGCTGCGAGAACAGCTTCTCGCCGGCCGAAACCGGGTTCACCGCTCCGGCCTCACCGGAAAGCCAGGTCGCGTATTCCGCCGGATCCATTACCGTGACCCATCCGCCCATCACCGCGTGGTTCGTTCCGCAGTACTGTGAACAGAAAAAGTGATACTTGCCGGTCTTGGTCGGGCGGAACCACATGGTGTTGTAGCGCCCCGGAACCACGTCCATCTTCACGCGAAACGCCGGCACATAGAAATTGTGGATTACGTCCTCGCTGCCCAAGATCAGCTTGACGTCTTGATTGACCGGCAGATGCAGTTCGTTGATTTCCTTGCGGCCGTTGGGCTGCTGGAGCTTCCACATCCACTGCTTACCGATGACATAAATATCGAGCGTGTCTTTCGGGGTGATGCGGTAATTCACATAAAGCACCGCGCCCCACGCGAAAATCACGATGGCGATAATCAACGGGATCACCGTCCATCCGATTTCCAGGGCCATGTTTCCGCTGACTGCGTCGCCCACTTCTTTTTCGTTCCGGCGGCGGTATTTGAACCCGGCGAAGATAACCAGCAGCGTCACCAGCACCGCGAAGAACAATGTGGTCATCAAGACAAAGGAGAACAACGCGTCGACGTTGCCTGCGAAATTCGAGGCTTGCTCGGGAAATACCGGAAGGGGTGACTGTGACTGCACGGTTCTAGTGTGCTCCTTGCGTCGGCAAATTCTGGCCCGTGACCTCGTTCGACCCGCGATGTTCGCGCCGCCGGAAAATGACAAAACCCAGGGCCATGCAGAACAGCGTGACGACTGCGCCCATGCGCATGACTGTCAGGATCGTGGCGCTGTACCGCGCCTTGGTCGGGTCATACTGGTAACAAAACAGCAGCAGGTGGTCGACCGGCGTGCCGATTTTTCCCGCCGAGGCGTCTACCAATCCCAGCCGCACGTTGCTGGGCGGATATTCCACGCCGAAAAAGTAGCGCGAAATCCGTCCGTCCGGCGTCAGCAGCAGGATGCCGCTGGCGTGCGCATAGGCCTTGCTCTTTTCGTCGTAGCTGTAGGTGAAATTCGCCGCCTTCGTCACCGCGTCAATCGATTCGCGCGTGCCGGTCAGGAAATGCCAGCCGCCGTCCGTCGTGGGCCGCGCAAACCGGACAAGCGCTTCATGTTTCTTCTTGAGCGCGGCGTCCGGCGTATCCGAGGCATCAAAGCTGATGAAGACCACGTCGTAATCCTTGCCGGGATTGAACGAAATCATCTTCAGGGTGCCCACCACGGCCTGTTCCACCTGGCTACACAGCATCGGGCAGGTATAATACGCGAAGACCAGCACCACAGGCTTTCCCCCGGCATACTCGCCTAGCAGCACCGGCTTGCCAGTTTCATCCGCGAATTTCGTGTCCAGCGGAATTTGCGCGTTAAGCTGCGGATCGAAATGCACGTTTACTAGCGCCGGAGGCAAGCCCTTCGACGACTGGCCCACGTTGTCGGGGATCATCTGCGCGCGGCTCGCGCCGGCCGCCAGCAGCAGCGCCGCGATTCCAGCGATGGTGCGAAAAAATTTCATCCTTACTTCTTTTCCTCCGCCACCGGATGAACCGGCGGCAGTCCCTTTTCCTGAATGATTTTCATCGCATCGCTTACTGGAATCTGTGCGATGCCCGCCCTCTGATCCACCCAGCCGAGCTTTTCGTTTTCCCGGGTATCGGCCTTCACCTTGTCCCGCATGTCCTGCTGCGGGTCCACCCGGTGCCCGGGCATGCCCTGCAGCATGGGTTCCGGCGGATACTCCGGACGCGTTACGTGGGACGGCGCCGGCTCCTCATAGGTGCTCAGCCAATAGTTCTTCAGGCCTTTGTATATGCCCAAGGACAATACGAACGATAGGACCGTCGTCACGCCGAGCCAAAAGATGAACTTTAAAATCGGCGAGGGCTGTACGTCCTCGCTCTCAAACGACACGTCCGCGTGCTCGGGCCTGCCGTTACCCCCCACGTAGTTGTGATGCTCAGTGCTCATCTGGCGCCAGCACCTCCGAAAGTCTTGGGTCCCCCAACGGCAGCAGCGGCCGCTGCTTCAGTTGCATGGCGAACATGCCCACCCACAGGCCGATCAACGCAACCGGAACCACAACGTCCAGCCACGTCGGCACCGCGCTCTGGGTAAATTCCGGTTTGGCCATCCAGTAGAGGTCCACCAGCCGCATGAACACCATCCACAAGGCGACTTTTGACACCGCGCTCGCGGTGCGCTTCAGATCGCGCGAGAGCAGCAGCAGGAAGGGAATCGCGAAGTTGAACACCAGGTCGACGACCGCCACCACGCCCCATTGCCCGCTCAGCCGCGCGCGGTAAAACGAAATCTCCTCGGGCAGGTTGCCCGACCAGATGATCAGCAACTGCGAGAAAGCGAAGTAAGCCCAGAGCATGTTGAACGCGAACAGCAGCTTCCCCAGGTCGTGCAGGTGCCGCTTGTTAATGACCTTGTTCATCGGCTCCGAGCCGCTCAGCAGCACGACGACCGCGATCATCATGGCCATGGACGCAATCGCCTGGCCCCCAACGAAAATGAATCCGTAAATCGTGGAAGACCAGCGCGGCGAAATCGACATCACCCAGTCAATAGCCGCAAAGCTCATCGCCAGGATGTACAAAATAATTCCCGGCGCGGCCAGCCTCTTCATCTTCTGCTTCAAGCCCTCGGCGTCCTGCCCGGTGTCCTGCTGTTTTGACCAGGTAAGACAGAAAAACATCAGCGCCAGCCAGATGGCGAAGTACAGGACCGCTCGCGTAATGAATCCGCCGGTGGTCAGGTAACTCTGCTGAAAGACCGAAAGCGCATGCTCGCCGGTCTTCGGTGCGTTCAGCCAGCCGGTCTCTTCTCCGTTGCCGGAGTAGAGATATTTCATTCCGGCCAGCACCGGCAGAAACAGCACCAGCACCAGAAAGAGATTCTTGGAAGCGGCCTCGAGCGGACGCCGTATCACCATGCCCCAGATGCCACCCGTCAAATGCTGCAACATCAGCAAGCCCAGCGAGCCGAGCGTCAGACCAAGAACGAGCATATAGCTGAAAATATACGCCTGGTAAAACTCCGCAGGCGATTTCATCCAACCATAAAGGGCCACCACGACGGCTGCACCGCCGACACCGATGCCGACGCTCTGCAGCCGGTTTACGCTCGCGGGCGCCTGGTAATCTTGCGCGGTCACTTCGTCGCTCCTCCGGACATGAGTTTCTCCCGCAGATCGGCCGGTAAGTCTCCGACCGGCGCGTTCCGGCTCAATTGCAGCGCCCGCAGGTAGGCGATGATCGCCCAGCGGTCGCGCGGCGGAATCTGCGCCGAATAGCCGTACATCGCGCCGAATCCGTTGGTAATTACGTCATAGATGTAGCCGACCGGCTCATTCCGCAGCCGGTCCTGATGGTAGGTGGGCGGGTGCTTCATCCCGCGCATCGCCACCATGCCCATTCCGTCGCCTTGGATGCCGTGGCAGGGCGTGCAATAAATCGTGTAGCGCTGCTGCCCGCGCTGCAAAAGCTCCGCTGTCAGCGGAAGGGGAAAGCTGTTCGAATCCTTGGGCACCAGCAGCGCATCGTCCTCTAGCGAGCCGCGCACCACGGTGTTTTCTTCGATGGGCCGCGCGGAACGCCCGTCGGTAAAAATCGCTGCCGGCGACAAGGGATTTTGCTTCGGTTGGTTGGCCATGTCCTGCCGCAAGGTGTTCGCGCCATCGCCGCATCCGGCGGCAGCTAACGCGCCCAACGCCGCAATCGCCAGAAGCGAAGGTCTATTCCTCATCCTTCACCTCGTTGACGTGCTGCGCGTGCAGGCTTCGCAGAAACTTGGCCGTCTGGATCAGATCGAATTTCGGGTCGCGCGCTTCGATACACAAAAAGAATTTGTCCGTGGAGGCTTGGGAAAAACGCTGCACATTGAAAACCGGATGATAAGGTTGCGGCAATTTGTTGAGGGCCAGCATGCTGATCACTGCCGTGAGCGAAGCGCCCAGCACGGTGAGCTCAAACGTCACGGGAATAAAAGCCGGCCAGCTGTTCAATGAACGGCCTCCGATATTGATCGGATAGGTGATCACCGACACCCAGTACTGCAACCCGAAACCCGACAATCCGCCTCCGATGCCGCCAAGCAGTGTCAAAAAAGCCACCAGGTTGCTGCGGAAACCGGTGAAGCCTACCGCTTCTGACAGCCCTTCGACCGGAAACGGCGTGTACGCTTCAATGTGCTTGTAGCCCGCCTCGCGCGTCTTACGGGTGGCCGCCAGTAGGTCCTCAGGCGTTGAAAACTCTGCCATCACGCCAAAGATTTGTGAGTGCCGCTCGCTGCTCATTGGTGACCCTCACTGCCATGCGATTCCTGGTGCACCAGTTCGCGCATTTCAGAAATGGCAATGGCCGGCAGCCCGCGCACGAACAGGAACATCAGCATCGTAAACAAGCCCAGCGTTCCGATGAACGTCGCGTAGTCCCACACCGTCGCCGAATAGCGGCCCCACGCGGAAGGCATGAAATCGCGCGTCAGCGAAATCACAACGATTACGAACCGCTCTAGCCACATGCCGGTGTTGATGACCAGCGAAATCACGAACAGCGCAGCGATGTTGCGCCGCACCTTCTTGATCCAAAGCAACTGCGGCGTCAGGATGTTGCACAAAATCAGGGCGTAGTAGAACCACCTGTATGGTCCGTGCAGCCGCTGCTCGGTCATGAAAAAATCAAACTTGTTCTGGCTGTAAAACGCCAGGAAGAATTCGATGAAGTACCCGTAAGCCACGATCAGGCCCGTGGCCAGCATAACCTTGGCCATCTGCTCCAGGTGGCGCCGAGTAATGAAATCCTCCATGCCATACGCCGCGCGCATCGGAATGGCCAGCGTCAACACCATCGCGAAGCCGGAATAAATGGCGCCTGCCACGAAGTACGGAGGAAAGATCGTCGTGTGCCAGCCGGGAACGACGCCCACCGCGAAGTCGAAACTCACCACCGTGTGTACCGAGAGTACCAGCGGCGTTGCCAGACCCGCGAGCAACAGGTAGGCAACCTGGTACCTTCGCCAGTGCCGTGCCGAACCCCGCCAGCCCATCGACAGCATGCCAAAAATGACTTGCTGCCACTTGGTCTTCGCGCGATCCCGCAGCGTCGCCAAGTCCGGCAACAATCCGACGAACCAGAAGATCAGCGAAACGGTCCCGTAGGTGGAAACCGCGAATACGTCCCAGATCAGCGGGCTGCGGAACTGCGGCCAGATGCCCATCGTGCTCGGATACGGCATCATGTAATAGGCCATCCATGGCCGCCCGGTATGAAGCAGCGGGAACAATCCCGCGCAGGCCACCGCAAACAGCGTCATCGCTTCCGCAAACCGGTTGATGGAGGTGCGCCACTGCTGGTTAAGAAGGAACAAAATCGCGGAAATCAACGTGCCGGCATGGCCGATACCGATCCACCACACGAAATTGACGATCGCAAAACCCCAGCCGACCGGAATGTTGATTCCCCAGATGCCCACGCCTTTGGTAAACAGCCAGGCGCATGCTCCGAACAGCATCATCACAATGCTAAACGTCAGTGCGAAGCCCGCCAACCATCCGATGCCCAGCGGCCGCGTCAGCACCGCCGAAGCGATCTTGTCGGTAACCGAAGCATAGGTATGCCCCGGCTCGAGCCAGGGCTCCTTTTCCCGTGGCACCTGCATGTTTTGCGTTACGCTCATGCCTTTTCCAGCTCCGCGTTCGGATTGCGCACCGCAGCCAAGTAGGTCGTGCGCGGCCGCGCATTAAGTTCCGCGTTAATTGCGTAGTTGCGCTGCTGCGCCTTCAGCTTGGCCACCTTGCTGTTCGGATCGTTGATATCGCCGAAAACGATCGCTTCGGAGGGGCACACCGCTTCGCACGCGGTCACAATTTCGCCGTCGCGGATCGGGCGGTTCTGCTTTTCCGCCTCGATCCGCCTATTGTTGATGCGCTGCACACAATAGGTGCACTTTTCCATCACGCCGCGACTGCGCACGGTCACTTCGGGGTTGCGCAAGAGCTTGAACTGCGGCGTCTCCCAATCCTGGAAGCGCAGGAAGTTGAACCGCCGCACCTTGTACGGGCAGTTGTTCGAGCAATACCGCGTGCCGATGCAGCGGTTGTAGACCATGTCGTTCAGGCCCTCGGCGCTGTGTGTCGTCGCGCCCACCGGACAAACCTGCTCGCACGGCGCGTTTTCGCACTGCATACAAGGTACCGGCTGGAAATGGGTCTGCGGATTATCGAGCGCCGGGCTGTACTCGGTCGTGTCGCCGGCGTGATGTCCATCTGTCGACGAAGGCGTATTTATGTAGTAGCGGTCAATGCGGATCCAGTGCATTTCACGCGCGCGCAGCACCTGGTCCTTGCCGACCACGGCAATATTGTTTTCCGACTGGCAGGCCACCACGCAGGCATTGCACCCGTTGCATTTATTCAAGTCGATGGCCATGCCCCAGGCGTGCCCCGGATAGGTGAATGCCTGGTACAGCGAATTGTCTTTCTGCGGTTCCTCAAATCCCTCGTGCGCGAACCGCGGGTTTTTCTTATATTCGTCGAGCGAAGCGTTTGCCAGAATCTGCCGCGCTTCCACGTTGAAGTGATACTGCGTGCAAGCCAGCGGATAGTCGTCGCCGGTCGCGGTTATCTCTCCGCCAAGGGCGCTCCACAACGTTTTCGAGGTGCGCACCATGTACGCGTTGAAACCCTTGTTCGTTCCCGTGTAGCCCGCGCGTGTCCGCCCGTAGCCCAGGTGGAGTACCACGGTGTTTTCCGCTTGTCCCGGCAAGGTCCACGTCGCCGCGGTAACCTTGCTCCCGTTCAGCGCAATGTCCACCACCGCCGTGCGGATCTGTCCATGCTCGCCGCCGCGCGCCATCACCTTGTGCGCGAAATCCTTCTTCTGCGCGAACCTCGGGCTCACCAGCGCCGCATTGTCCCAGGTCAGCTTGGTCACCGGCTTGGGCAGTTCCTGCAGCCACCCATTGTTGGCGAAGCGTCCGTCATAGATCGTCGGGTCTGGCCGGAACAGGTATTCCACCTGCTCGGGGGGCACGGAGCTGAATGCCGGCAAGCTCGCCGGGTCGAATTTCAGAGCCGGAGCGATCGGCGCAAACTTAGTGCCAGTAACCACCCCATCGTTCAGCCACTTCCGCCAGCCTGACTCCACGGTAAATGCCAACTTGGCGGCCGCTTCGGTCCAGTAGCCGCGCACGGCTTCATAGGGCGGTAGGCCAGGTTTGTCGCTGAAAGCGGCCGCGATATCGTGCGCTGATTTCGTGTAATACAAGGGCGAAATGAGCGGCTGGATGATGGACGCGGTTCCGTCGTGCGCCCGTGCATCGCTCCACGATTCCAGGTAGTGCGATTCGGAAACATGCCACTGGCAGTAGGCGGAAGTTTCGTCAAAATACGGACTCAGGTGCACAGCCGTGTGGACTTTCTTGAGCTTACTGACAAAATCGAAGTCGTGCGGCGCGTCGTAAGCCGGATTGCCGCCCAGAATCAACAGCAAGTCCACCTTCCCGGCGTCCATGTCCGCGCAAAGGTCGCGCAGCGAATCCAGTTGGTTTGCCGGCTCGGCTTCGACTGGCTCGGTGTAATAGAGCGTCGTACCGGTATTGCCGAGCGCCGCGTTGATGGCATGCGCGAGCGCGTGCACCGCGGATGATTGTTGCTCACCTGCAATTACCAACGAACTCCCGCGCGCCTTCTCTAAATCGCTGGCAGCAGCGGCCAGCCACTTCTCAACTTCGGCTGGCAAGCTGACCGCGCTGCCGTGCCCCAACTTTGCCGCCAGCGCTCGCGCAAACAACTCGATGTCGCAGGCGCGCATGGGCAGCTTATGGTCTGCGTTGGAACCGGTTACCGTCGGCGTCGGCTCGACCACGTACAACCGGGTCATCGAATCTTTCGCGCCGTCCGGACTCCGCCGCCGTGCAAATTGCCTTGCGTAGGAAATGTGCCCCGGCCCGCTCATCAGAAAATCCGCGTCGAGCGACAAAATCACGTCCGCCTTGGCCGGTACATAAACTGTGTTGACCACGCGCCCGAACGCCAGCTTGGCGCCTTCGCGCGCGCCGTCACTGACAGCCGGCTCCCACTGGTGCCATTTCGCCTGCGGATAAAGCGTCAGAAGCTTCTTAAGTTGCCAGGCCAGCGTCGGCGAAGTTACCGTGCCAGTGAGAATACGGAAATTCGCCCCGCTCGTTGCCTTCACGCTGGTCGCCAATTCCTGCGCAACGTCCAGAAACCTCGACCAAGCGCGGATTTCGCCGCCTTCGAGCACCGTTTGCGAGCGGTCCGGGTCGTACAAATTCAGGATCGACGCCTGTACGATGGCGCTGGTCGCGCCCAGGCTCGAAGGGTGATCGGGATTCCCTTCAATTTTCGTCGGGCGCCCTTCATGGCTCTCCACAAGGACGCCAACCGCGTCCGCGCCAAACGGCATCGCCGTGGCGTAGAAATTCGGCTTGCCCAGCACCAGACCGTCCGGCTGTTTCACGTACGGCACAATGTGCGTTTCATCCGGCCGCCCGCAGCCCGCGAGCCCGGCCAGCGCCAAAGACGCCCCCATCAGTTTCAGGAAGTCGCGCCGATCCACAGAGTCATCCCACTCCGAAGCGTGCCTAGGGAATTCCCGGTGCAGCAACTCCGTAAAGTGCGGGTCTTCGGAAAGCTCTTCCAACGTGCGCCAGTATTGCTTGCCGCTCTTGTTTTTCAGTTTTTCGCGCACCGCGGCAAGCTCTAGGCGGTGCTTGTGCACGGTCAAATCTTCGGGCTCATCGTCATGATCGCCGTGATCGTGGCGGCGCTTGAAAGCGGCATTTTGTCCTTGCGGGCCTTGCAGGATGCGCAACTGCTTTTCGTGTTCGTGTTCGCTCATAGCTTCCGTTAGCGGTGACACGTTGAGCAGCTGGTCAGCTCAACTGTCGTTCGCAACTTGTACTCCGCCGCAAGTTGCCGGCCTACCTCTTCTTGATTGGCCGGGGCCTTCCAATCCATGTTGAAAATTTGATCCTTCGGGCGGAGATTCGCTTGCGGGTTGCGGTGGCAGTCCAGGCACCAGTTCATGTTCAGGGGTGACGCCTGCAGGATGAGCGGCATCTGGTTCACCGAACCGTGACACGAGGAGCAACCGATGCCCTTATTGATATGAATGCTGTGGTTGAAATAGACGTAGTCGGCCAACCGGTGCACCTTGGTCCATTGAATCGATTCGTCGGCGCGGTAGCTCTCGCGGATGATTTCCAGGTAGCCCACATTGTTGAACAACACCGAATGGCAATTCATGCAGGTGCGCGTGGGGGGAATACCTGCATACGCCGAGCTTTCCACGCTGGTGTGGCAGTAGCGGCAGTCGATGCCGTCGTCTCCCACGTGGTGTTTGTGGCTGAATTGAACCGGCTGCGTGCGCGTCACACGCTCGTTGGTGATATAGGGTGATCTTGCCAGGACCAAAACCGCGGTCAGCGCTGCTCCTGCAAGCAGAGCCCCTCCGAGCAAACTTGCCCGGGCAATAAAATTCGCACTGCGGTGAAAGATTTGTGCCATGTCAGCGTTGCGCTTGAGCAAAACTCTTCCCGGTGAGCGAAAATCCTTGGAAGTTGTCCACTCTTATGACGAACAGCGCCTG
>DATFSI010000028.1:0-19688 GCA_035262705.1 Candidatus Acidiferrum sp.
TTGCAGGACGAGAAATTTCCCGGCGTGCATATCGCGTTCGGGGATCCCTACGGGAGCCAGACGCACGCGGATTGGAAGTCGCGCACGCACGTGGACGTGTTGACCCGCGAGTGCGACGTGTGGATCGATCAGGACCAAGTCCTCGAAAAGGGCCGATACCAGATGGACCATCTAGGGCTGGCGTAGCGACGTCTCGCTCAGGAAACCTTCAGTCTTTCCACGGATTCACGACGGGGACAGAAAGATCTTCGAAGTGGGCCACATTTCTCGTAGCCAGTGTCGCGCGAGTAGCGAGAACTATGCCTGCGATCATCGTGTCCCAACAGAAAACGATATCACGCTATCAAACGTTTAGTAGAGCTGGGCGAGGTAGGTGCCCATCTGGTGTTTCCAGTAGGGCCAGTCGTGGCCGCCTTCGGGACCCCAGTTGTCCACGGAGTGGCGAATGCCCTTGCTGTTGAGGACTTCGGAGAGGCGATAGGTGGGCCCGCTATGCTCCCACAGGCCCGTGCCGGTAACGAGGTGAATGTCGCACGATGCGAGATTTTCGTAATACCAGGGATCGGAAAGGTTGCCGAGGTAGTCGATGGGGTTGTTGAAATAAAAATTGTCGTCATAAAGGCCGTCCATGAAATTTCTGAGGTCGTAGACGCCGGACATGGCGAAGCAGCGCTTGAACACGTCGGGGTGCTTGAACAGGGCGTTCGCCGCATGGTACGCGCCGAAGGAAGAGCCCATCGTGGCGATACCCTCGCGGCCCTGGCAGGTGTCCCAGATAAACGGAACCACTTCTTCGCGAAGGTAAGAGTCGAAAACGGCTTGCACGTAGCTGCGGTGAAAAGGATGGGCGCCCTTGTTATAGAAGGTGAGGCCGTTGATCGAGTTGACCGTATAAAGCTTGATACGCCCGGCATCGATAAACGGAGCGAACGCGGCAACCATGCTTTGCCCCTCGAGTTCCCATTCGTCGCCGGCACTTGTGGGAAAGCCGATCAACGGCGGGCCCCAATGGCCGTACATGACAACGCCAAGTTCGAGGCCGAGACGCGGGGAATGCCAGCGATGATATTCGCGTTTCATGTTGGGTGCGCTCCTGTGCGGGACAAGAGTATGCCAGCGGTGGGGCAGGGGAAGCAATGAAGAGAAGTGGCGAGTGGCGAGAAGAATCGAAAATAGAAATTGCAAAATAGAAATGGCGAAGAATGGCGGTCTTTCGATTTTAATTGGTACTTGAAGTTGATGTTGCACACGCTGGAGTGCTTGTGCCAGCGGGTTTGCGCTGAGAGGGAATACGGGTAGGATAGAGGGCAGCTAGGGATGGAATTCTGCGGATTTTCGTTGAGAAGCCAGGTGAGGGACATGATCCGAATCGAAAATGCGAGCCGCCGTGGATTTTTGAAGGGGATTGTGGGAGCGGGCGCGTTTGTGCTGAGCGCGCGGTATCTCCCTGGAAGCCTGCTGGCGCGGGAGCCTGGCGCGGCCGAAGGAATGGGAGCCGCGGCGCTCGAGCCGAGCGTGTATCTGGCCATCGCCACGGACGGAACCGTTTACATCGTGGCGCACCGCACGGAGATGGGCAGCGGAAACCGCACGGGATTGCCGCGCATCGTGGCCGATGAATTGGACGCCGATTGGGCAAAGGTGAAAGTGGTGGCAGGAACGGGCGACGCGAAATACGGCGACCAGGACACGGACGGGTCGCATTCGGTGCGAAGCTTTTTCGACACGCTGCGGGAATCGGGAGCGACAGGGCGGCTGATGCTGATGCGCGCGGCAGCACAGAAATGGGGCGTGCCGGAAAAGGAATGCACGACAGAACCCGGGATGGTGGTGCACGCGAAGAGCGGGAAGAAATTGGGTTACGGCGAACTGGCGGCGGCCGCGGCGAAACAGTCAGTGCCCAAGAAAGAAGAGTTGCAACTGAAGGCACGCGGCGCGTGGCGGTACATCGGAAAACCAGCAAAAGGTTATGACCTGACGGACATGTGCTCGGGCAAGGCGCACTACGGGCAGGACGCGCACATGGAAGGAATGTTGTACGCGTCGGTGATGCACCCCCCCGTGTTCGGGAGCGCGGTGAAGGGTGTGGACGATTCGGCGACGCTGAAAGTTGGCGGAGTGAAGCAGACGGTGAAACTGGAGCCGTTCAAGCCTCCGGTGGTGTACCAGAATCTGGGCGGCGTGGCGGTGATCGCGGACAACACCTGGGCGGCGATACAGGGAAAGAAAAAGCTGAAAGTGGAGTGGACGCCAAGCGAACACGGCAAGTGGAACTCGGACGCGTACCGGAAGGAACTGGAGGCAACTTCGCTGAAGCCGTGCAAGGTGGTGCGGGAAAACGGCAATGTGGATGCGGAGTTCGCAAAGGGCGGGAAGGTTGTGGAGGCGCAATATTACGCGCCGATGCTGGCCCACGCGACAATGGAGCCGCCCGCGGCGCTGGCGAACGTGAAAGACGGAAAGGCAGAGGTGTGGGCTCCTACGCAGAACCCGCAAGGAGCGCAGGAGGCGATTGCGGCGGCGATTGGCGTGAAAAAGGAAGACGTGACCGTCCACATGATGCTGACGGGCGGAGGATTTGGCAGGAAGTCGTTCCCTGATTTCATCGTGGAATCGGCGATTTTGTCGAAGGAAACGGGAAAACCGGTGAAGGTGGTGTGGAGCCGGGAAGATGACATCAAGTTTGACGTGTATCACTCGGTGGCGGCGATGTATTTCAAGGCGTCGCTGGGCGGGGATGGAAAGCCAGCGGCGTGGCTGCAGCGGAGCGTGTTTCCGCCGATTGCGTCGCTGTTTGACGTGAATGGTCTGTATGCGGACGCGGGAGAGATCGGTCTGGGATTCAACGATGTGCCGTATGCGCTGGCGAATCACCGCGCGGAGAATGGACCGGCACAGGCACACACGCGGATCGGGTGGTTCCGGTCGGTGGCGAACGTATATCACGCGTACGGGATTCAGTGCTTCACAGACGAGTTGGCGCATGCAGCGGGGAAAGATCCGATAGAGTATCAACTGGCGCTGCTGGGACCAGACCGAGTGATGCCGAAGACGGAATTGCCGAAGGACTTTACAAACTACGATGCGGAATATGACCAATACCCGATTGACACCGCGCGCTTCCGGAGGGTGGTCGAGATGGTGGCGGAAAAATCGGGCTGGGGCAAACAAAAGAGCGGGAACGGATTCGGGGTGGGGATCGCGGTGCACCGCAGCTTTCTGACCTACGTGGCGACCGTGGTACAGGCGGAAGTGAAGGACAACCAGGTGAAGATCGGTCGCGTGGATACGGCGCTGGACGCGGGGACGGTGGTGAATCCGCTGACGGTGCAGCAGCAGTTTGAAGGCGCGGCGGTGATGGGCACGAGTCTGGCTCTTTATGGGGAGATCACGGCGACGAATGGGGTGATCGACCAATCGAATTTCGACACCTTCCAGGTGGCACGGATGAACGTAGCGCCGCGGGAGACCAACGTGCACATTGTGGCAAGCGAGGCTCCGCCGGCGGGGATCGGCGAGCCGGGACTGCCGCCGTTTGCACCGGCGCTGTATAACGCGATATTTGCGGCGACCGGGAAAAGGCACCGGGAGATGCCGCTGGCGAAGGTAGGGCTGGCGTAGGCTATAGGAATGGCGAGTAATCGGTAATCACGAATCGGCGAGCAGAGAGCGGATTATACGGAACAGGAACCAAGGGCGCGGCCGGGGCTGCGCCCTTTTGCTTTTTGAAGTAGGATGCGGGTCGGTTGTAGTTTTTGGAGCGACTAGAATTCATTTGCGCCGCAGGACACTGCGAACTGCTTGTAGACGTTGAGATCCTTCGGGCGCGGACGGCGCGCCCTCAGGATGACAAATAAGCAGAGATGGTGCCCAGAATTCGACAAAATTTCTTGTCGACGCCGCGTGCAGGGCACCCGTTTGGGGAAGATCGTGGTGGTGGAGACGACGCGCAGGCGGGGGTGCCTGTGCCAATCGAATTCCGGAGGGAAGCAGTGCGGAGAGTGGCGAGAATTTTTGTAAGGCTAACGATGGCCGTTGCGGCGGTGATGATACTTGCAGGGCCGGTGGGGGGGCAGAGGCGGCCGGTGCTGGAGCAGGTTGATGTGCCGCATCCCTATTACTGCCGGGAATTGTATTTGCCGCAGTTGACGAGCGGCCCGAGCTGGTTGAGCTGGGGACCGGATTCGAAAGAGTTGACTTATTCGATGGCAGGGTCGTTGTGGCGGCAAAGGTTGGACTCGAAAGAGGCGATGCAGCTGACAGACGGCCCGGGATATGACTACCAGCCGGATTGGTCGCCGGATGGGACGAGCGTCGTGTACGTGTCGTACCAGAAGGATGCGATGGAGCTATGGCTGCTGGAGGTGGCGACAGGAAAGACAAAGCAGTTGACGAGTGGTGGAGCAGTGAATGTGGAGCCGCGGTGGTCGCCGGACGGAAAAAGGATTTTGTGGGTTTCGACGCAGTACCACAAACGATTTCACGTGTTTGTTGGGAACTTTGTGGATGGACAACTGAAAAATGTGACTAGGCTTACGGGGGAAACGAACAGTTCCCTGCCCCGCTATTACTACAGCTCGTATGACATGGAGATTAGTCCTGTTTGGACGCGGGACGGAAAAGAGATTTTGTTTGTTTCAAACCGGGGACACATGCAAGGCACAGGCGGGTTCTGGCGGATGAAAGCGCAGGTGGGGGCGGCAACGAGAGAAATTCATTATGAGGAGACGAGCTGGAAGGCGAGACCGGATTTTTCGCCGGACGGATCGCGAATAGTGTACAGCTCGTATTTGGGAAGGCAGTGGCACAACCTGTGGCTGCTGCCGGCGAAAGGCGGGGATGCAATTCCACTGACGTACGCGGAGTGGGATGAGACGAACGCGCGGTGGTCACCCGATGGGAAAAAGGTTGCGGCGATTTCGAACCAGCCGGGGGGAACGGAGATTTTCTGGGAGACCATTCCCGGAGGGCAGCGGGAAGTACTGAAGGTTGAGACGCAACGGAAGTTGCAGCCACACGGGCAAATATTGATCAAGGCGAGGCAAGCGGAACTGTTTTCGAACCATGCACGAATGTCGGTGACGGACGAGCACGGGAAGTTTTACGCGCCGGAGGATGCGTGGATTTTTGCGGACGATGGATTCGACCGCAAAGAGCAGACGTTTGAAACACATTATTTCTATCCGGAAACGGAACGCGACGTGACGGTAGAAGTGCCCCCTGGGAAAGCAAGGGTCCGCGTGTCACGCGGGATGAGAGAAAAGGCTTTTGAGCAGATCGTGGAAGTAAAGGCGGGGGAGACGCCGACGGTTTTCGCGGATTTGCAGCCCATCGATTTTGAAGCGCCTGGCAGCGGGCACTGGGTGTCGTCCGATTTGCATGTGCACCTGAATTACGCGGGGACGTACCGGAATTACGCGAGCCACGTATGGACACAGGCGGAAGCAGAGGGGCTGGAGGTAATTAACGAACTCATTGTGAACAAGGAGCAGCGGATTCCGGATATTACGTTTGTGGCGCCGCCACGAATTCGGCCGAGCGATTGGGAAGCGCTGCTGGTGCGGGGGCAGGAATTTCATACCAGCTATTGGGGGCACCGGGGCGTGCTGCGGTTGAAGGAGGATGTGCTGCTGCCGGGGTATGCGGGGTATCCAGACACGGCAGCGGCGAGTTTGTACCCGATGAATGCGGACGTTTATGACATGGCGCACGCGCAGGGCGCGCTGGTGGGTGCGGTGCATCCGTTCGACAGCGTGCCGGACCCGTTTGCCAAACCAGGACAGAAGATTACGGACGAACTGCCGGTGGATGTGGCGCTGGGGAAGCTCGATTACATGGAGATTGTGGGGTTCAGCGATCACCAGGCCACGGCGGAGGTTTGGTACAAGCTGTTGAACCTGGGATTCCGGATTCCCGCAGGTGGCGGAACGGACGCGACAACGGATTATGCGGCACCGATTCGCGGACAGATTGGGTTTGACCGCGCGTATGTGTGGACGCCGGAATGGCCGGCGAACGTAGACACGTGGCTGGACGGGTTGAAGCAGGGAAAGACGTTTGCGACGAATGGG
Source organism: Candidatus Acidiferrum sp. (assembly GCA_035262705.1). GTDB lineage: Bacteria > Acidobacteriota > Terriglobia > Acidiferrales > UBA7541 > Acidiferrum. Next base: position 6,072 of record DATFSI010000028.1, read on the forward strand.
CCGCTCGTTGAATTTACGCTGGGCGGACAGATGGTGGGCAGCGAATTGAAGTTTGCTGTCGCGCAGGAGGGAGTTCCCTTCACGGCCAGGTTGAGATCGATTGTGCCGGTGGAGCATTTGGAGGTGGTGTGCAACGGGAAGGTGGTGAAGCCGTTGATTGCCGCGACGGCGCAGGATACGGGCGATTTCAGCGGGGAGATTCCGTTGAAAGATAGTGGATGGTGCGTGCTGCGGGTGTGGAGCGAAAAGGCGAAATATCCGGTGATGGACAACTACGCGTATGCGACGACTAGCCCCGTGTATGTGACGATAGGCGGGAAGCGAGCGTATGCCAAGAGGGACGCGGAATATTTTGCGGCATGGATTGACCGCACCATCGAAGCGACGGGGCAATATGCGGATTGGAATTCGGCGGAAGAGAAGGAGTTGGTGATGACCAGACTGCGAGAAGCGCGGCGGATTTTTGAAGACATGAAATAGAGAATCGAAAAGGCGAAAACAGAAATTGTCTTGCAGCACGGCACAACAAAACGGAGTCCCCACACGCAAAATCGGCGTGTGGGGCACCCAGAAGAGGGCGGAATAAAGCCGGAATAAAGCCGCCCCTACACAAGGCGGAGGATGTGAGATAGAATTCCGGTGTTCATGCATGGCAGCGTACCCTGTGGTTCGTTTCAAGAGCATGACAACTTCCTTTCCCAGAATCGGGGCAATCGCTCAGACCCCCATTCCGTAACACATATTAAAAGGACGAAGAGTTCATCAACAGCCAGAGATTCGGGTGCGGATGCGCGTGAAAGCAACTGAGGGGCGTTTCGTGCGGACACGAAACGCCAAGGTACGGCGGACACAGGCTAAAGCCTGTGCTACCAGGAAGGAGGGCGCATGATCGTCGGTGTGCCGCGAGAGATTTATCCGAAGGAGCGGCGCGTGGCGCTGGTTCCGGCGGTGATTCCCAATTTGAAGAAGGCGGGCCTCGAGGTGTACGTGGAAGCGGGCGCGGGGCTGGCCGCGGGTTATCCGGACAAGGAGTATGAAGAAAAGGGTGCGAAGATCGCGGCGGACCGCGCCGAAGTGTTTCGCGCGGCCGATATCATCGTGCAGTTCCTGTGCCATGGCGCGAATGACAAGAACGGAAGCCAGGATTTGCCGCTGTTCCGCAAGGGCCAGGTGCTGGCGGGATTTTTGCGCCCTCTGGGAACGGCAAAAACACTGCAAGAGATCGCCGACCGCGGCGTGACTTCGTTCGCGGTGGAGTTGATGCCGCGCACCACGCGGGCGCAGAGCATGGACGTGCTCTCGTCAATGGCCACGATTTGCGGGTACAAGGCGGTGCTGCTGGCCGCGGAGATGCTGCCGCGAATGTGTCCCATGTTGACGACGGCAGCGGGCACTATCGCTCCGGCGCGCGTGCTGATCATCGGCGCCGGTGTGGCGGGCTTGCAGGCAATCGCGACGGCGCGGCGATTGGGCGCGGTGGCTTCGGCCTATGACATGAGGCCGGCGGCCAAGGAACAGGTGCAGAGCCTGGGCGGACGATTCGTGGAGTTGCCGATTGAGGCGAAAGACGCGCAAGACGCCAGGGGCTACGGAAAAGCGCAGGACGAAACTTTTTACCAGCAGCAGCGGAAACTGCTGGGCAACGTGATCGCGGAAAGCGACGTGGTAATTACCGCGGCGGTGATTCCGGGAAAGAAATCGCCGGTACTGGTGACGAAAGACATGGTGGAGCGCATGGCGCCGGGGTCGGTGATCGTGGACCTGGCTGCGGAGCGCGGCGGCAACTGCGAATTGACCAAGCCGGATGAAATCGTGGTGGCGGATGGAGTGACGATCATCGGTGAGTACAACCTGGCAGGTACGGTGCCCTACCATGCGAGCCAGATGTTCGCGCGGAACGTGAGCGCATTTTTGCTGCACCTGGTGAAGGACGGCAAGGTGCAGATGAACCTACAGGACGAAATCATCCGGGAAACGCTGGTGACGCGCGAGGGAGAAATCGTGAACGCCCGCGTCCGGGAATTTTTTCAGATGCCGGCGCTGGCGGGCGCGCCCGCGGGAGGAGCGCACTGATGCAGCTCGATTTGGTGACAAGCCTGTACGTTTTCCTGCTGGCGGCGTTCATCGGCTTTGAGGTAATCCGCCGGGTCTCGCCGTTGCTGCACACGCCGCTGATGTCGCTGACGAATGCGCTGGACGCGATCGCGGTGGTGGGTGCAATCATTCTGGCGGGCGAAGGTAAGAGCCTGCTGGCAAAAATACTGGGAACGATCGCGATCGTGGCGGCCACCAGCAACATCGTCGGCGGCTTCCTGATCACGGACCGGATGTTGAAGATGTTCAAGGCCAGCGGGCCGAGGAAACCGTAAGCCCATGTTCGCGAGCGAAACGATTCTGGAAATTACGTACCTGATCGCGACGGCACTGTTTGTGTTGTCGCTCAAATGGTTGAGCTCTCCTGTGACCGCGCGGCGCGGGGTGCTGGCCGGCGAAATCGGCATGGCGCTGGCGATTCTGGGTACGCTGCTGCACAGGGGCATCGTGGACTACACGTGGATCGCGATTGCGCTGGTGCTGGGGACGATTATCGGCGTGCCGCTGGGCCGCGTGGCTATGACTGCGGTGCCGCAACGGACCGCGCTGAGCCATGCGTTCGGCGCGCTGTGCGTGACGATGGTAGGGACGGCGGAGTTTTACCTGCGCGCGCCCGATGTGCCGAGGTTCATGATGAGCGTGCTCTCGCTCGAAGTGATTCTGGGCGCGCTGACGTTTACGGGCAGCTTGATGGCGGCGGGAAAACTGCAGGAAGTGCTGCCGCAGCGGCCCATCACCTACAAAGGGCAGAATTTCGTGAACCTCGGTCTGCTTGCCGTAGCGATCGGCATCGCCGTCATCCTAGTGTTGCAGCCAGAAAAAACATTTCTCTTCCCGTTCATGATCGGGATTCCTCTGGTGTTCGGAGTGATGATGATCATCCCCATCGGCGGTGCGGACATGCCGACGGTGATTTCACTTTTGAACTCCTATGCCGGCCTTTCCGCGGCGGCGATGGGATTTGTGCTGGGCAGCAAGCTACTGATCGTGGCGGGCGCGCTCGATGGAGCATCGGGCTTCATCCTTTCCGTGAACATGTCGAAGGCCATGAACCGCTCCTTTACGAACGTGCTGTTTGGAGCCTTCGGGCAGGAGCAGGTGAGCGCGGCGGGGGCCGCGGAGGCCAAGCCCGTGCGCAGCGCTTCGCCCGAAGAGGCGGCGGGCATTTTGGCGGCGGCCAGCAAGGTGGTGGTGGTGCCGGGCTACGGCATGGCCGTGGCGCAGGCGCAGCACAAGGTGCGTGAACTTTATGACGCGCTGACCAAGCGCGGCGTGGACGTGAAGTTTGGCATTCATCCGGTGGCGGGGCGCATGCCGGGGCATATGAACGTGCTGCTGGCCGAGGCAGATATTCCCTACGACAAACTGCTCGAGATGGATGACATCAACGGGGATTTTGGACAGACGGATGTGGCGTTGATAATCGGCGCCAACGACGTGACCAATCCAGCGGCGCGCACGGACCAGAGTAGCCCCATTTATGGCATGCCGATTCTCGATGTCGACAAGGCGCACACTGTGATGGTGATAAAGCGCGGCATGGGCGCCGGGTTCGCGGGCATCGAAAATCCGTTGTATTACATGGATAAGACGCTGATGCTGTTTGGAGACGCGAAGAATTTTGTGGGATCGATTGTGAAGGAGATCGCGGGAGACCACGCGTAGGAGAAAGTGACGAGTGACAAGTGGCGAGCGGCGGGAAAGAGACACCGGCACCTGCTCGAGGACGGAAGAGGTTTAACACAGAGGGCACGGAGAAAGAGCACAGAGAACGGACTGAGACAGTCCCCTAGTTAAAGTCTCCGGTACCGGAACTATGCGCGGAATCAAGCCGGTTCTAAGATTCCCGAGAATCGTCTCGGAAGTTACCCCCTGGCATTCGTGTGACTTTAACCACCCGAAAGGGCTGCGCCGTTATATACTTACGGCGTTGGCTCCAGGCATTTCAGGGGGCCTCGGTTATGGGTGTGTTCGGGTCGCGACCCCATCATGGATGAACAGAAACCCAAACAAGGCCGCAGCCAGGAAACTGGTGGAGGGCTGCGCGCGCCCGCGAAGGGGGAAAGCGGGTCGAGCGAGGTGCCGCTCGATAGTGACGGCGCGACCTTTTTAGATATTCCGCCGCGCAAGCCGCCCGCAGATCCGGGCGCAACCATCGTACAACCGAACGCGTTAGAAGGCGGGACGTCGGCGAGAACCCCGACGGGGCCGCGTTCCTACGTGATGTCTTATCAAAATGTGGTTTTGCAGGAAGGGGACATTCTCGGAGGACGCTACGAAATCCTGCAACTGTTAGGCGAAGGCGGGATGGGAGCGGTCTATAAGGCGAAGGACCGCGAAGTAGAGCGCATTGTCGCGCTGAAATTGATCCGGCCGGAGATGGCCAGCAATCCTGTAATTCTGGCGCGCTTCAAACAAGAGCTCCTGACCGCGCACCGGGTGACACACAAGAACGTGATCCGCATTTACGACTTGGCGGAAGCGGACGGCGTGAAATTCATCACCATGGAATTTGTCGAAGGCAACGACCTTCGGCAAGTGCTGCGGGAACGTGAAAAGCTTTCTCCTGATGAAGCCGTGGACATTATCCGCCAGGTTTGCATGGCGCTGGACGCGGCGCACACGGCGGGAATCATCCACCGCGACCTGAAGCCGCAAAACATCATGCGCGACAAGTCTGGCCGCATTCTGGTGATGGACTTCGGATTGGCGCGTTCGGTGGAATCAGAAGGCATGACGCAAACCGGGGCGCTGCTGGGAACGATCGAGTACATGTCGCCGGAACAGGCCATGGGCAAGCCGCTGGACCAGCGTTCGGACCTGTTTGCCGTGGGCTTGATTTTCTACGAACTGCTGAGCGGTAAGATGCCCTTCAAGGCGGAAACTGCCATGGCCAGCCTGCTGATGCGCAACCAGGAGCGGGCCGTGCCGGTGGCGGACATCGATGCGACCGTGCCGGCGGGCCTGAGCGACATTGTGGCGCGTTGCCTGGAGCGCGATCTGGACCGGCGCTATCCGACAGCGGCGGAAATCATCACCGATTTGGATGCCTGGCAAGGCAAGCGGCCGGTGATGGCGTCGATCATCATGCAAGCGCCGAAGCCCGCTAGAAAGATTCCGTGGAAGTGGGTGGCGCCAGGGGCCGCGGTGGTCGTGGCCGCCGGTATTTTCCTGGCGATACCCAAGACACGGCAGATCGTTTTCCATCCTGGGACTACCGCAGGGCTGCGAAGCATAACGAGCAACGGCCTCCCCGCCTTATCACAGGGTAAATTCGTGGCGGTCATGCCGTTTCGGGTTTTGGGTGACGCGGCGAGCATAGGGTACATCGCAGATGGACTAGGAGAATCGCTATCCGCGAAGTTATTCCAATTGAAGGAAGTGCATGTAACCTCTGCGGATGCGGGCAGGAAAGTGGATCCGAACATGCCGCTGCCGCAAATCGCGAAGAAACTGGGCGCGAACATGGTGGTGCAAGGAACGGTGCAAGGAAACGCGGACCAGTTGCGAATCACGGTGAAGTTGGAAAATGTGGTGGAAAACAAGACGATATGGAACGAGGACTTTTCCGGTGTGCCGGGAGACATCCTGGCGCTGGAGGACCGAATCTCTGGGAAACTCGTAACGGCCATGGGCGCCAACGCTGCCGACCTGGGAGTGGCGGACGCTGGGGCGCATCCGACCGACAATGCAGACGCCTACGATCTTTACTTGCGCGGAAGGAATGCCATGCGAGGGCAATTCGATCCGAAGAATTTCCAAACGGCGATCGATTACTTCAACCAGTCGCTGAAGAAAGATCCGAACTTCGCCTTGGCTTATACGGGACTCGCGGACGCCAGCCTGCGGATGTACTCGGCAAAGAGGGAAGCGTCCTGGTCTGAGAAAGCTCTTACTGCGGCGCGGCGCGCGGCGGAGTTAAACGACAAGTTGCCTGAGGCGCATATGACCCTGGGGACGGTTTACCGGGCCACAGGGCAAAACAGCCAGGCAATCGCGGAGCTCAAACGCGGGCTAGCCCTGGCCCCCAATTCGGATGAGGCTTACAGCGCGCTTGGCAATGCCTATGCAAGTATTGGCCAGAAGGATTTGGCAATCGAGGCATTGGAAAAGGCGGTTGAGATCAATCCCTATTATTGGATGAACGCGAACTCCCTAGGACAGGCGTATCTCTCCTTTGGCGACAACGAGCGCGCCCTGAAAGCGTTTCAGCAAGTAGTGCAACTGGAACCGGACAACGCCAGTGGGTATAACAATGTCGGGGCCGCATATTTCAATATGGGGAGATATGAGGACAGCATCTCCGAATTCAAGAAATCGCTGGAGTTGGTGCCTGATCCACAGACGTATTCCAGCTTGGGTACGGCATTGTTTTATCTGAAACGATACACGGAGGCCGTGCCGATGTTCGAAAAGGCCGCGGAGATGAGTCCCTCCGACGAAGGCGTAATAGGTAACCTAGGGGACGGCTACCGATGGGCGGGCCAGCAGGACAAGGCCAATCAAACCTACAAAAAGGCCATCGCGCTGTGCAACAAGGACCTGCAAGTGAATCCCCGGAACTCCAACGTGCTAGCGCAAATGGCTCTTTATTATGCAAAGTCGGGCGATCCGACTAAAGCACGCGAATTGTTGCTCCGTGCGAAGAATATGTCCCCCGGAGCGTTTACTCTCAATTACGCAGGTGCGACGATAGAGACAATCGCGAACAAGCCTGCGGAAGCGGTAGCCGAGCTCAAAACAGCCATCCAAAAGGGGCAACCTGTCTCGGATGTAGAAACGGACCCCGAATTCACACCTCTGCGGACACGGGCCGACTATCAGGCGTTGATCAAAGAGCCCGCGCGGAACAAATAAGAATAGGATAAGGTTGGTCGAGAACGCTGTAAGTAGCAGAAACCGCCGGAACACGACCTGGCCGTGGGGGGGCGTTTCTCTAGTGCCAAAAAACTGGGGGCAAGCCGAAGCCTGCCCCCCGAGCGAAAACGTAACGATCACTTAACTTTGCGCTAGGCCTGGATGTTGCGAATGGACTTAAAGCCCACCAGCCCCGCTATGAGACCGAACAAGAGAAGCACAGCCGAGGAGGGCTCCGGCGCCGTGACCGTGGAGAAAGTCGATGTCACGGTCACACCCTGAAGGAAAGGCTCGCCAGCTATACCTTGCAGGCCGATAATTACGCCACATTCGTCGCCGTCCGGGGTGAATACACCGTCCACGAAGTCATCCGAATCAGAGCAGAGGGTCGCCCCAGTAAAAGAAAATACATTATTTCCTAAGGGGTTACACGTAAACAAGGAGCCCGCCGGCGGGGGCTGTTCACAAGAAAAACTAAGGGGAGTACCCATCACGGAGACGGGATTAAAGGCGAGGTCGAACATGGAAACAGGCGCACCCGACTCATTAATGACGTCCTCGATTGCAGTGCAAGTGTCTGTAGTAGCGCCAGTACAGTTAAAGGTCTCAGAGACCGTGACACTCGTCTCACCTGGAGTAAGGAGGACGGTCTTGCAGGCGGGTTGCCCCACCCCGCCACAACCCTTTGTGAAGACAAGTGGATCCGTCGTGTCGGCAAGTATGGCCGGGGCCGAAACGCTCAGGAATACGGACACCACGAATGCAGCCAGGAAAACCATTGGGATGAGTGGTTTCACGGTAATTCCCCCGTTCCCATCAAGATACAGTACCCCAGGAATTGATTAGGCAATTTGAGGACCGTAGCAACGGCAATCCGCCACCGCAAAGTCCTTATGCTAGACGAACTTAGGGCTTCAAAGAATTCTTGCAAATCCACTGTGTGCAATGTATTTCTCAAAAGGGAGGCTAACCTGCTGCAATTGCGCAAGCTGAATAAGGCTTAAACCATCAAGCCGCCACGCTGGCGCTGAAGTATCCCAGGAGCCTCGGCCAGCGGAAGATTGCGTTCATCAAGGGCCAGGCGTTCAGCGGCACGACGGCGATAGCCCCTAGGATAGGTTAGTGGACCCGCCAGGATTCACATCGTTCGGAGAGAATCGAGCGATGACTTTTCCACTAAGCATCCTCTTCATTGTTGCCAGGAGTACGTCCATTTAATCGCGAAACGCGTTTCCCGGACTTGCGGCGGGTTGGCCGGCGCGATGCTTGCGAACTGCGTTCCGACGTTGTAGATGACATAGAGGTCGCTGTCGGGACGGTAGTTGTAACGCAAACGAAGATTCGCGCTGACCGCCTGCGTGTTTGAGGTATCCATCTGAAGGAGGCTTGTGAAGGTCAAAAACCGGTTGAAGGAATAGTTTCCCTGGAGGCTTGCCAGAACCACGGAGAAATTGCCGTTGGGGAGCGGCAAACGAAAGCGATCCCAAGTCTCTGAGAATGACACAGAGAGTTTCGTGGTCGGCCGGTAATTGGCTCGAATCCGAAGTTCGTTTAATGTCCCGTTGTAATAGCTGCCGAAGCGTTCGAAGAAATTGTAGGTAAAACGCCGGTCTTGTCCTGACCCGTAGGTGAGTTGGTGGCGAGTGAAGTTGTAAACTCCAACCGGAATGAAGACGTTTTTGTAGATGTGGAACGGCGCGGTGATGCGCTGCGTAAACACATCAACGATATCGTCATCCGTGTAGGCCCCGTTGTTGAATTCCGCGCGGAAGGTATTCTGCCATTCCTGAGTGGACACGCGGCCCTCCGTGTCGGGAGCGTGGAGGAGGAAGCCTTCGAACTGGAGTTCTCTTACTCCCCGGATCTCCGGCCGCATTTTGAAGGTGAGGTCACCGTAAGTTTCATTTGAGTCGGTCCGTTCAATAAAACCCACTTCTGGATTGAAATTCGGCCCAATTTTTCTCCTTTCGACAATTCCGTCCAGCCAGTTAGACCGGTAATTCAGCGTGGCTCCTACGTCGCTTGCTCCACTGGGATCTCCCGGAGAGCGCGTCCCTGCAATATGCGCATCAACAAACCAGTCCTTGAGGAACACCAATCGGGTGTCTACACCTCCGGTTTGATTGAAGGGGTCGGCGACGTTGCCTGATCGCTTATCGATACCCATGACACCAACATAAGAACCGGCCCACAAGGATTGTTTCACACGCACAATCCCATAGTTGGCATACGGATTCGGCCCGCTCGAGCGGGTGTCGACTTCCAGGATGCCGATTTCCGTGCGCCCGATGGTCCCGGTGAGTTTCGCGCCGCCGTTAATGGGCACCTGCTGGCCCGTGGTGGGATCAATCCCAATGTTGCGGCTGAAGAACAGTTGATCCTGGTCGCCAATGTCGAAGCTGAATACGCCGGCGTTTTCGAGGAAGAATGGACGCTTCTCCGGAATGAACACCTTGAACGGCGTGAGGTTAAATGGTTCCAGGTCGACGTCCGTATCGGCAAAATCTGTATTGCCCGTCAGATTAAGGACAAGATTTGAAGTAAGGCCGTATTTGACATCGAGCCCACCCGTTAGGGGAAATCTCGGGTCCTGGCCCGTTTGCTTGTCGTATTGCGCCAAGCCATAGGGCTTTACGATGAAGAGTCTTCCACTCCCGATATCGTGCATGCCGGTGAGCATTCCAGCGTGCGATACCTTGGTCAGCCCGAAGCGTCTTTCGTAGGCCCTCCAGAGATCTTGTTCGTTTTTTCTGCGTATGAAACGCTTGAAGTTCAATCCCCAAATGACATTTTGGGACTTCGTGAAGTTGAGAGTCTTAAATGGGATTTCGACGGTTGCGGTCCAGCCATCCGGCGTGATTCGCGCCTCAGAGGTCCACACGCCATCCCATCCGGGGTCGAAATCGCTGCCTTCGATGTTCGGGGCGCCTTGTTCCTCGACGATGAGCCCATCGACCTGCGTACCCAAAGGGTTAATCTGGAAGACGTAGCCTCCGCGCCGGTCGAAGTTCGCGTCGATCATAATCTCGAAATGGTCATCCAGGTCCTGGTTGACGTCCCGTCGAAGTTCGGTGGCAACGATCCCGGAAGGTTTCGAGTCATAACAGTGAATGCCGAAGTAGACGGCGTGCCGGGTATACAGAATGCGCACTTCCGTCTTTTCCGTTGCTGGTTCTCCCTCGTAGGGCTCTCGTTGCCGAAAATCGCTGATCAGCTTGGAGGACTGCCAAAGGGGATCGTCGAGGGTTCCATCGAGCTTCGGTACCGTGTCCACCCGGGTTGCCTCCGCAAAGTGCGGAACGACCCCAACTTGGGCATTGCCGGGCGCGCATTGCACCAACAACGATTGCCAGAGCGCTCCAAGGACAAAAACACGCTGCAACCAGCTGCTGACGTCCTTGGGCAGTCGGCTTTTCACAAAGGCCTATGGATGCGTAACCGCTTCGTAGACCGCCATGCGGGCCACGGATTTTCCGTCCGCCTCTTGCTCCGGTGCGTAGACGCGATGAGTCCCGAAATCGATCGCTAAGCTATGTACTTTCTTTTGCACGGGAAAATCCTCTAACTTCCGGTAGTGATCGGGATCGTCCATTTGAAAAACGGAGATCGCCCCGCTCGAACAAGCAACATAGATGCGCTTCAATCCAGGATCAAATTTGATGACGTCGGGATCTCGGGCCATGGGAAGAAAGGCGATGGGTTGATTTTTATCGAGATCAAACACGGTCATCAACTCGTTCCCCTCGCAGGACAGAAACGCCCGGTGATGTTCGGGGTCAAGGGTCATGCCATGGTTCCCTTTGCAGCGCCCCACAGGATACCGGCCAATCACCTGATCGGCCTTGGGATCAATCACCGCCAGGAGGTTGTCGTCCTGGAGGTTCACATAAACCTTGCGCGCAACCGGATCGTATTGTGGCATGCCCGTTTCGCTATCGAAGTGCAGGGTCTTAATGATTTGGTCGCTGGCCACATCGACGATGGCCTCGGCTTTTCCTCGTTCGTCGGATACAAACAACTTGTGAAAAGGAGTTGCATAGGCGCTGCCGTCCGGCTTGCTTTCCGTTTTCAGCTTCTTGACAACCTTCATCTGCTTCATATCAACGACGCCGATCGTGTTGTCGCCGGCATTTGACGTATAAAACTTCTTCAGTTCCGGCACGTATTCGACGCCTTCCGCGCCGGGCGTGTCGGTGACCGTAGCCAAAACCTTGTCCGTGCCTAGATCAATTACATAAGTCTGGTTTGCCGCCAGGTGTGCTGAAATCAGGTAGCCGTCGTCCGTATCAATGGCGAGGTAGTCGAACCGCTTACCCGGAGGGCCGGGGAGATCATATTCCTTGATTTTCCTGAGAGTGTGTTCCTGCCCATGCGTAACGATGGCGCCGGCTAGCACCATTGTTCCGAGGACAAGCATCTGTCTGGTTCGCATGGAACCCTCCCGTGATTTCGTCCACTGCTAATTTTGACCCCTAAAGAGCAAGACTCCGACAACCCCCGAGGCCAGGATGAGAATCGGCTCCGGAATTTTCTTCAGTCCCAGCAGCGCTGCAAACGTAAGCACCGCAATCAGGACGGTGGGGACGTCCACAAGAGCGCGCCTGCCAAGAATCACCGCGGCACCCGCGATGGCGCCGACGGCCGCCGCCGTGACGCCCTGAACAAAAGCTTTCACCTGCGGATTTTGCGCGAAGCGGCGGTAGTACGGCGCGAGAAAAATCACCAGCAAGTAGGGAGGGAGAAAAACCGCGACAGCGGCCGCACCAGCGCCCAGCAAGCCGGCAACCAGGTAGCCGATAAAACCCGAAGTAATGACGATGGGACCCGGCGTAATCATAGCGACCGCTACGGCGTCCAGGAACTGGCGCTGCGTCAACCAATGAAACCTGCCGACCACACCTCCATAGAGGAACGGCACGATCGCCAGGCCGCTGCCGAAGACAAAGGCACCTGCCTTGAGAAAGAAAAAAAACACGGACGCGAGTGTTCCTGCCGAGGCGGCTCCGAGTAACCCGGTAACCAGCCATGGGGCGACCACCGGTGCGAGAGTGGGTTTACCCGCTAATTTCGGTGGGGCTTTCAGAAGGAGGGCTACAAATCCGGACAGCACAAACAGCCAAACGATTTCAGATTGTGTCCATACGGTGGTGAGGGCCAAGGCGCCGAACAGAACCCAGAGGACATAATCCCTGGCCAGGGTTTTCTGAATTAGCTTCCACGCGCTTCGCAGGATAATGGCGCTGACGGCCGCGCCGATTCCATAGAACATTCCCTGAATCCAAGCGAGCTGGCCAAAATGCACATAGAATGCTGCCAAGCCGAGAACCATCAAAAACGATGGAAGGATAAAGGCGGTACCTGTGAGCGTGGCCCCCACCGTGCCACCGTGCAGCCACCCGATGTAGGTGGCGAGTTGCGCCGCGAGAGGTCCGGGACAAAGCTGAGAAAAGGCAAGCCCCTCGAAGTAATCTTGCTTGGAGATCCACTTTCGCTCTTCGACAAGATCCTTTTGCATGTAGCCAACCAAGGCAATGGGTCCGCCGAATCCAAGCGTTCCGAGACGAAGGAAATAGAGGAGCAGCGCTCGCAGCGGTGGCTGCACGGCTGTGGTCTCCGCCAGGGTCAGGCTCGGGTTCCGCACGTGAGTGCAAAGCCCCTTTCTACGGCGTCATGCGATGGGCCGGCGTTGCGGGCTGGATTTCTTCCGGAGGCTGAACCGCTACAAAGGCCCGGTACAGCAGCAGGTCGTAAACGATCTTCAATCCTCCCGCCAAGAAAAAGGGGATATTGACCAGAGACGGGCGGGCAAACAGCATTCCGGCGAAGAGCGGGCTAATGGCGGCACCCGTGGTGCGAGCCACGCCCGTGATACCCGCCGCGGCAGATCGCTCTTCGGGGCTAACGACCGCCATCGTATAGGACTGCCGTGTCGGCACGTCCATCTGGCTGATGCTGAATCGCACCAGAAGAACAAAGACCGCCAGCGGGAGAGTTGGCATCAGCGGAACCAGGATGAGCAGCACATTCGAGGGAAGATGTGTGACAACCATTGTCTTCACAAGCCCGATGCGCGACGCCAGCCGCGACGCCAGCAGCGCTGAGATCCCAGCGAACATATTGGCCCAAAAGAAAATCGCTCCCAAACCCGCCGGATGGACTCCGAAGCGAAGATAGAACCAATAGGCAGCGAAGCTCTGCACCACAAATCCGCCGGCAAATGAATCGAGCGCGAAGAGGCTGGATAGCTTCAGCACGACATGATGAGAGCGGCCCACCCCAAAGAAGGTCTTGAGATTTCGGACAGAGGTTGCTTGAGGCTCACGGACTTCCGTCTCGGGAGTTAGCCGGGCAAACAAAAAGGCCAGGATTGCGCCCAGCACGGCGTAGGCGATAACCACTACCCGATAACTGGTGACGGGCGGCATCGCAGCTCCTTGAAGAACGCCCGTAACGGCGCCCGCCGAGAGCGCCCCGAGCGCCGTCGCGAGGGAACCCGCGAGCGTGTACCAGGCGAACACTTCGGTGCGGGCTCCTGGAGATACCACGTGAGAGAGGGCCGCCTGCTCGATCGAGAGAAACGGTCCGACCTCGTTGCCGCTTGGACTGATCACGCCGATCGTTCCCGCTACGACCAGAAAAAGAAAGTTATGGGTACCGGCGAACGCC
>DATFSI010000029.1:0-23596 GCA_035262705.1 Candidatus Acidiferrum sp.
GTGTTCGCTTCGAAGGGCTTCGAAAGAAATTGATAGACTTGACCGCGCAGGGATCTCAGGACGGTGTCGGAGGTTTTGTCCGAGGTCATGACGATGATTTTGGGAATGTGCTTTTCGCCGTGGAGCGTGCCAATCAGACCCAGGCCGCTCATCTTGGGCATCCAGATGTCCAGCAGGAGCAGTTCAAATTTTCTTTTCTTGAGGGCACTCAGGGCGCGCATTCCGTCGCTGGCGTAACTCACGAGGTAGCCCTGCTTTTTGAGGATGCCGCCGATCATCTCGCGCGTGGTGGCGTCATCTTCCGCGACCAGAATGTGAGCCATGCTGGGACTCCCGTGGGCCGAAGTGGTGTTGCGGCAACAGTTACCGCCGGCGTTTCCCCCGTTTCCGGGGAGGCTTGCGTCGCACGGTGACGGCCGACCTGGGCCTGGCGGGGTTTTGTTTTGCGTATCCTCTCAGGTTTCCGAGCAGATTCGCAATCTCTTCCTGCAAAGAATTGAGCAAGGTGGGAGCGGCGGAAAGATCGCCGGCGCGGCCGAGTTCCTGGAGATCCTGGGCAAGTTTGCGGGCGGGTTCGGCGCCAAACAGGCTCACGGAACCTTTCAGGGCGTGGGCCAGGGAGGCGAGTTCCTCGGCGTTGTTGCGGCGGAGCGCAGCGGCGATCGAGGTGACGCGTTTGGGCGTGTCGTGGAGAAACGTGCGAATCATCCGTTGAAGTAGTTGCGCGTCGCCACCAATGCGGGCAAGAACACTGCTGAATGCAACCTGGGCCGGGGCGGATGGCTTCCGACACAAGGCGGTGGCGGGCGCTACGGCGGGAGCAGCAGCCAAGGCGCGGTAAAGATCTTCCAACTGAAACGGCTTGCTGAGGACGGTGTCGAAGCCGGCCTTTTTCAGGCGCGCGACGTCCTCGGGACCCGAGTTTCCGGAGCAGGCAATCAGAAAAGAGCGCGTGTTTTTCCCCGCTTCCCTCTTTCGGACGGCTGAGGCGACCTCGTCTCCGTTCATGCCGGGCATTTCGTGATCGAGCAGGATGATGTCAAAAGAGCAGGCGCGAATCTTTCGCAAAGCCTCGCTACCGTTTCTTGCGGCGACCACGCGGTGGCCAACGCGCTTGAGCTGGTGACAAGTGAGCGTGCGGATGTCCGGCTGGTCGTCTGCAAACAAAATCCGCAGGGGGCGAGGGGGCGGCTGGGGTTCGGGCGTTGCGGGAGCGGCGATTTTCGCAACGTCCTGAGCCGGTTGCGCCGGTTGGCCCGCAGCGCGAGGCAGGCGAAACCAAAAGCGCGAACCTTTTTCCGGCAGAGAGAGACAACTGATGCTGCCGCCCCAGCGGTCGACCGTGATGCGGCAAAAATAGAGGCCGAGGCCGGCTTTGCCTCCACCCTGCTTCCCTTTCATAAACAGGCCGAAGATTTGTTCGGGACGCAAATCCTTGGGGAGTCCGGGGCCCTGGTCGTCGACATAGGCCTTGAGAAATTCGCCTTGGCTTTCCAGGCCGACGGTGACCTGCGAACCGGGCGGAGAGTAACGCAAGGCGTTTTCCAGGAGATTGGAGAAGATGCGCTGCAGGCGGGATTCCTCGGCGCGGACCAGCCATTGCGCGGCCGGGTCGTCCGGGGAGGTTACGGTGAGCCGGACGCGCTTTGCTTCGAAGGTGGAGGCGAGGGCTTGGGTGGCCTTGCGCGCACAAGCGAGGAGATCGGTGGAGGCGTTTTCTTCGGTGCCGGCGTTCAAGGAGGCGCGCAGGTCGTCAGAGAAGGTGTGCAGGATATCGCGAATCATCGTTTCCTGCTGATTGCTGGCGAGCTTGCCAAGAGTCAGGAATTGTTTGGAGCGTTCGCTGAGGCTTTCTTCTGAGAGGCAATCCATAGCCACATGCATGACGCTGAGGGGCTGCGACAGATCGTGGACGATGCAGTGAAGCAGGATTTCCTTTTTCTGGATTTCCCGGGCCAGGCGCTCGTGGTCGAGGAGGGCGTTGCGCGCGGTTTGCAGCATTTGCACCTGTTCGTGAAATTGCGCGCCGGGATTGCACAGGGCCAGGACGCGTTTGCCGCCGAGGAACAAGGCGCGGGCCTGCAAAGGAATTTCGTGGCCATCGGGCGTTTTTTCGACCCACGTTTCCGACTGGCAGAGCGCGGCGCTGGGGGATTCCCAGAAGGCTTCCGCTTCGAAAAGAAAATTTTCCAGAAAGGGGCAGGCTTCAGATAGGGGAATCGGATTTGATGAAGAATCCCACAAACCCTTGAACCATCCGGGGAGAGTGGCAATAGGCACGAAGGAACCGGCGCCGCGGTATTCAAGGAGCGCGTAGCCCATTTGGGCGAGGAAATTCTCAAGCACGTCGGGCATGGTCATCCCAGTATTTTCCGCGTGAGCAAGGCGAAAGCTTCTTCGACGCCTTCGCCGGTCTTGGCGCTGGAACGCAGCAAGTTCCAGTTTTTCTCGGTGAGCTGCGCCTGGAGAGCTGAGTCGACTTCCCAGTCCTGCGAGAGATCGCATTTATTGATGACAAAGACAAAGGGGATAACACCGACTTCTTCCCGGACGCGCTGTTCGAGGCTGAAGGCCTTGTCGATGGTGGCCTTGCGGGTGCCGTCAGCGACCAGCAGATAGCCGGAGGCACCGCGCAGATAGGTCCAATGCATTTTTTGGTAGTCGTCTTCGCCGTAGATATCCCAGAGGACTAGCGTGAGGTCGGTGCCGTTCACCTGCACGTTTTTTTTGTCTACCTTCACGCCGACAGTGGTTTGGTAAACGTCCGAATAGATGCTTTCAACGAAGCGCCGGACAAGGCTGGTCTTTCCCACGGCGAAGGAACCGAGCATGCAGATTTTTTTCTGGAGCATCGGCCTGGGTCAGTGAGTAACAGAAGTTATGTGAATGTTCACGCAGCGATTGTACTGCCGGTTGGCCTCGGAGTCTTCCCTGCGGAGAGGCTCGGAGGTGCCGACGCCCCGGGGAGAAAGAGAGCGCTCGGGGACACCGAGTTGGCTGAGCTCCTGGACGACGCGCTCCGCGCGGCGCTGGCTGAGATTCTGGTTAGAGACTTCCGGTCCGGTGGAGTCGGTGTGCCCGAGCACTTCGAAGGTGACATTTTCGTGCAGGGCGTCGGCGGCTTTCAACAAGGCTTGCGCCTCTTCGGCGAGCCTGTGAAGAGCGCCTTGCTCCGAAGGGAGAAGGCTGGCGCTGGCCAGCGGGAACTTGACGAGGGTAATTTCGATCTCCGATTTGGCCTGGCTGAAGGCAAGGCGTTCGGGGTCGAGTTCCGGAGACAACTGCAGCGAGCGAATTCCAGGAACGAGCTGGGCCTTGGCCTGGAGTTCCTTGACCCAAGCCGCGCGGGCGGCGCCGGAAACTTGCAACACGCCATTTTTGACAGCGAGGGTTACGGTCGGGGGAGGCGACAAGAGAGAAATGGCGCGCTGCTGCACGATGGGGTCGTCGAGCGCGTAGTAACCGCCCCAGTGGAACTCGCCATCGGCGCGCTTCACGTCAGAGGCGCTGATGATTTTTTCAGGATCGGCGGCGAGCGGGTCGTGCAGGCCGCGCACGACGAAATGACCACCTTGCCTGCCGAATGAGGTGATGACGAATCCCGGTTGCTCGCGGAACGCGTTCACGAGCCGCTCCCAGCGGCGATATTGCATGGTGTGCCAGGCGAGCCACCCAGCCACCACCAGGGAGAGGATAGCGGCGGTGGCATAGACGAAACCGAAGCCGCGCGGCTGGGCTTCTTCCTTATAGCGAAGTTCAAGGCAGCGGCCGAGTTCGCTGTTGACCTTGGCGAACGGAGCGGAGTCGCCGGCAAAATGGTCGAGTTGCTCGGAGTAGTCGCGATGGATGTTTTCGAGGACTTCGGCCATGCGGTCGCGCAGCGTGCGCGGAGCGACACCTCGAATGACGCAGGCGAGAATGGCGTACGGGCCTTCTTCGATCCAGACATCGAGATCGCCGACGTTCATGCGATTCAGGCCCTGGCCCTGCACGGTGTGGAAGGAATCGCGGACGAAGTCCTGGATGGCGGAAAGCATGCCGGAGACCAGGCTGGGGTCCTGCATGGCGACGGAAGGTGCGACGGCGTGGCCCAGCGAAAGCCCAGTTTTCTTGTGGATGAGGAAGACCTGCTCGACGCGGAAGATCAGGCTGTGCAGGAGAGCCACTTCGGTGAAGGAGCGGCCAGTGCGCAGAGCCTCGATACGCCATTTGAGGCCTTTCATCGAGAGGCTCTGGTCGAGGACCTGATTGAAGGATTCGAGAAACGCGCGAAGGGTTTCGAGGATGGAGCGGCGAATCGCGGGACCCATCACCGGGAAGAGAGCATCGGCGAGGGTACCGGGGTCTTTGCGGACGGATTCACGGAGAGCGGTCTCGATGGTTGGAGAAAGCGCGGAACTGAGGTCTTCATCGCCGCCCTGCCTGCGGCGCAACTGGATGGCTTCGGCAACGACACTGCCGACGTCTTCGGTGCGCGAGGCGGGGTTGTCCACGCGCTGGTGCAGGCGCTCTATGGCCTCCTGTTCGGGCGCGAGAATCAGTTCGCGCAGCTCGCGATAGGCTTGCACATCGTCGCCCTCCCGCGGGGGTTCCTCGGGTTCCGGCGCAGATCCGCTGGCGGAAGCGTCAGGCGGCTTGGGTCGGAATTCCAGAGGCTCCCGGGAGTGTTTTGGGGTGGAACCCATATTCGTCGAACCTGCCTATTTCTCGGGGAGCTCCAATTCGTCTTTTAGGCGCAGGGCCATCTCGGTCAACAGATCGGCGAGCTGTGCGCGATCGGTCTTGTCATTGCGCAAGGATTCGGCTTCGCGTTCGAGAGCGGTTTCCAGTTCATCCTTGGATTTCTGGATCTGGTTGCCGAGGGATTTGGACTGCTCAAGGATTTTGGAACGCAAGTCGGCCTGGGCGGAATCGAGCTGCTCTTCGAGCTGGGAGAGTTTTTTCTCCAAGGCCTTGGAGGAGTCACGGGTTTCGCGCGTGAGTTCCTTGAGGCTGTCCGTGCGCTCGGATTTTTCGGCTTTCAACCGCGCGCCGAGCGATTCCATTTCTTCGCGGACATAGGTTTCCAGGGAATCGAAGCGTTTCTTCAAGTCTTCGCGAAGAGCCTCGGAGGATTTGGTGAGGCGCTCCTCGAGACGCGCGAAACGTTTTTCGTATTCGCGCATATTGGACCCGAATAGGATGTCGCGGATTTTGTCGACATTTGCGCCTTCGCGCAGTTCTCCATTGGCGGCGTTTTTTTCGTCATGATCGGCTGGCATGGTCTGATGGCCCCCTTTAGAACGTGTCTTCGGCTTCTTGGCCATAGCTGGGGACACTACTACGGGAGGCAGGGGTTGGCAATAACGTGTTTTGGCAGACAAGAGAGTGAGCGGAGCCCTCGAGTAAGCACTAAGCTCAGGCGGTTATCCCCGTTCTAGTACCTAAACTGGGGGTTTCGGGCTATTTCGATTCGAGAATCTCCCGACCGTTGGTTGGCTGAATGGGACGCGTGTTGTGGGGGTACAGCTTGGCGAAGGCATCCAACTGTTCCCCGGAAAGCGTTGCATGCTTTTTCAAGACGTACCAGGTAACCCCCTCGCTGCAAGGGGGCGCGGTGAGCGAACCCTGAAAGGTATAGTAGCCAGCCTCGGCGGGTACCAGATCCTTTGCGTTGACCGAGACCGAGGTGACGTCAACGGCCTTTTCCTTCTCGGGAGGGACATTCTTCCAAAGTGTGTCAAACAGAGGATTAGCGGCGCCCTTTTTGAACAAAACCGCGACTACCGCCAGATGGCCGTCGGCATCGGAGTGGACCAAATGGGCGACTAAGTCGAACTTCTGGCCCTCGATCTCTTCCTCCGCGGGATGGTGAAAGTGAAACTGTTTGAGAGTATAGGTCTTGTCGCCAACGGTCAGCTTGCTGCCTGCCGGGTAGTTGATCTGCACGGTGTGGCCGTTGTCGATAATGTTCAACGGCACGCCGTTGTAGCTTATTTTGAGCTCGGGCAAATCCGCCTTCTTCGAACCTTTAACATCAATAGGCGATTGCGTGTGGCCGTTGGAACAAGCGGAGTAGCCAGGGTCCAGGCCGGCCCAATGGGAAGGATCCGTTGAACCTTCGTACGACCATTTCGGCTTGGCCTCCTGGCCTGCCGTGACCGTGGAGACCATTAGCAGGCAAGTAGAGAAGATAAGTCGGTATTTCGAGAATGAGAATCGTGGCAAGGGACCTCCTTTTTTTTGCGCCGCGGCGAATCAAGGATGCAAAATGCGGAAGGCGGAGGCTCAAGTATATCCACAAGGACCTTGCTGAATACAATGCCCTGCGGCAGATCCGCGTGGTGTCAGTTGGAAGTGCGGCGGAATGCGTCGAGGCTAAAGGGGAGATTGGAACAGACCGACAACAGGAAAGCACTTGCGGAGGCGGAAAAGACAGAATAGTTGAGAGGGGCTTTGACTCCGAGGGCGAAGGTCATAGTGACGGCAAACAATAGCAGGAGAATACCGCTCAGAACGGCAGCGTACCTAGTGTAAAGGCCCAGGATCAGGGCCAAGCCCAGGAGAAGCTCGGCCAAAGTTGCGGTCCAGGCGAGAACCGGAACCGCGGCTTGCGGAACGAACCAATTGATTTTGGCGGTGTAGGCCGTGAAATGGGTGAAGTCTCCCCAGGCGATGTTGGGCTGGCCGAAGGCTCCCCAAAGGCCGAAGCGGTCGGCGACGGCAGATAAAAAAGAGGCCCCAAGGGCCAAGCATAAGAAGACGGAACTGAAGTTAGCGAGACGATTCAAGGATTCATTCTCCCAGGCACGGCCCTGCAAAAATTCGGACTGCCAGCCGTTGGATGATAGAGACAAAGGCGAAGCTGCTTTTTCCCGGCGATTATTCGCTAGGGAATCACATCCCTATTCTCGGGCCACGCATCTATAAGGTGCCGCAAAGTGTGGTTCGGGTAGAGGACTTCACGGCTAGAGCAGAACATGGCCATGCGGCCGGAGTACCGGACTGCCTGCTTACTCGTACCGAAAAACAAGTTTATTTGCGCAAAGCCGGCTAGCTAGTTCAGCGGCCTTTGCTTTTCCGCGCGTCCGAATCAAGAAACACTTTTCTTGAAAGGAGCCGAAGATATGCGCTTTCGATCCATGCTAAGCGATTCGCTGCTTGTCCTGGCCATGGGAGTATCGGGCGTTCCGGTCTGCAACGCGCAGCAATCCGTGGGAGAGCAGTCCCCCGCGCAACAAGCCGAGGAATTGAAGAAGCAGCTGGCGGAGTTACGCAAGCAGTACGAGATGACCACCTATCAACTGGGACAACGGATTGCGGCGCTGGAAGAGCAGCTCGACAAGCAAGAGCCGGTTGGCGCAAATGTCCCGCAGGCGGAGCCCACCGGAAAAGCCAAGCAGCAGGAAGGAACAGTATCGGCTGGGCAATTAGAGCAGGTGGCGCAGAAGGCGGCGCAAGAGGCCGTACAAGGCGCCCTTTCCGGCGGCAACAATCAGGTGGGAGCAAAGTTCCAGGGGCAATTGCCATTGCAACCGACCTACGACGTTTTGCAGGAAGCGGAAACCAAAATTGAGGGGCTACGTCGGGAGGTAGGAGCTTTCGAATTTCATGGATACTTTCGCTCAGGATATGGCCTGAACAGCGCGGGTGGACAACAGGTGGCATTCGAGGCTCCGGGTGCCGGGGCGAAATACCGCCTGGGAAATGAGGCAGAAACTTACGGCGAGTTCATATTTGTGAATAACTGGCTGAACCCGGAAGCGAACTCCGACAAGGCGTGGCTAAAAACGGAGATCATGATCGAGGCCAACACGACGAATTCGACCAACTTTGCTAACGCGCCTACGCAGGTCATCAACGGCCAGGTGGTTGCGAACGGAAACGATCAATTTCGCTTGCGGGAGGCGTTTGTTCGCGGGGGACATTTTCTTGGCGACATCCAGCCCGATGCAACGTTCTGGGTGGGGGAAAGGTATTACCGACGCTTTCACGTCGAAATCAACGATTTCTATCCCCTGGACCTGAGCGGCTATGGCGGAGGCTTCGAGGACTTCCACGTCGGTCCCGGCAAGCTGGCGGTGGCCTTTCTGGCTGGGGCGCGGCCGGATATCACCACGCAGAACGGCAACTACGCCAAGAGCAACATAGACGCGCGCTACTACGATCTGCGAGGCCCGTTTGGGAATACGTTTGGCGTATGGTTCGATTACGCCACCAGTAAGGGTGGCGCGGTGGTGGCCTCCAACAACAGCACGGCGACGCCTCCGGGCACGAAAATTCCGACCAGCGACGGTTATGCAGTTGCGGTCAGGTTCCAGCGTCTGGAGTGGCATGGCGGTTTCCAGGTTTTCGCCGTGGGGTATGGGACTGGCGCGGCCAGCAATTTCAGTTCGCCGGGAAGCGGGACGGTGGTGGCGGATCCCACTTCGTTTCTGGACAGCAGCCGGCAATTTCTGGCCACGGAACAACTGTTGTTTCAGCCGAACGACAAGTTCGCGATCATGCCGATTTTTATTTACCAGCGAACGAAGGATGGGAATCCACAACATCCTTGGGAGCAGTGGGTTTCGTTCGGGGCGCGGCCGGAATGGTTTTTCACAAAGTATGTTTCGCTGGCGTTCGAAGCGGGATTTGATCGTACCAACAGCTTTCTGGTGCAGCCGAACGGGAGCCTCAACAACTTCGATGGCTGGCTTAGAAAGTTCACCATTGCTCCGCAAATCGGTGCGGGGCGGAAATTCTTTAGCCGACCAGTTTTGCGTGCTTTTTTTACGTATGCGAACTGGTCCAACGGGTACCGCGGGCTGGTGGGTGGGATTCCTTTCGAGGATAGAACCAGCGGGGCGACTTATGGCGTACAAGCGGAGACTTGGTGGTAGCATGATGCGCACGTAAGGTGCGCGAGGGCCGGGGAACGGAACGGCGAACGGCAGACGAATCCAGGGATCAGGGGGAAACGATGGCAGGCAATCAAGCAACGACGAATGCACAGGTAATCGCAGGTGCGGGAGCTGACGCGGGGACGCAAAACTTCGCGCGGCCGCTGGCCATCGTCACCACGCTGTTTTTCATGTGGGGATTCCTGACTTGTTTGAACGACATTCTGATCCCTCACCTGAAGTCGATCTTTGATTTGAATTATGCGCAAACCATGCTGATTCAAATGGCGTTTTTTGGTTCTTATTTTATTTTTTCGATGCCCTCCGCCAAACTGATTGCCTCAATTGGCTACCAACGATCGACCGTTGTGGGTTTGCTGACCATGGGAGTGGGCGCATTCCTGTTTGTTCCGGCGGCCAGCGTGCCTTCGTATCCACTGTTTCTTGGAGCTCTGATTGTTTTGGCGGCCGGAATAACCTGTTTACAAGTAGCAGCCAATCCATACGTGACGGTGTTAGGTAAGCCGGAGACTGCATCGAGCAGGTTGAACCTGACTCAGGCGTTCAATTCACTCGGGACCTTTCTAGCGCCGTTTTTTGGAGGTGTGTTGATTCTGAGCGCGGCCGCAAAAACGGTTGATGAAATTCGGGCGTTGCCTCCCGATGCGTTGCACGCTTATCGTTTGCAGGAAGCGGCAACAGTCAAGACGCCTTATGTGGGCCTGGGCATTGCCCTGGTTTTACTCGCTATTGCGATCGGGAGCTCCAAGTTGCCAAAGATCGAGCAAGCAAAGCACAAGGTCGGCGAAAAGGTAGGCGACTCGATTTGGAACCATCCAAACTTAATCTTCGGCACGATCGCAATCTTCGTATATGTCGGCGGCGAAGTTTCCATCGGCAGCTTTCTCGTGAATTATTTCCATGAGGCAAACATCGGAGGATTACCGGAAAAGCTTGCGGCGAGTTTCGTATCCTTCTACTGGGGCGGCGCCATGCTCGGGCGGTTCATCGGATCGAATTTTCTTGGTGGCGCGAAAGCGAAATATATGTGGATCGCTTGCGGCCTCGGCGCTGCACTCGCTTTGCTTTCCTATCCCATTGGAAATTACCTGCCGGCCGGGTATCAACCCGGGGTACCTGACCTGATGTGGCTCGCGTGGCTTGTATTTGCCGGGCGGCCGCTGTTCATACTGGTGGCGATCGCGACAGCGGCGATTGCGGTGGCCGGGGTGTTTAGCGGTGGCCGGGTTAAGGCCCAGACCGGTACGCTGCTTGGGGCTTGCGCTGTTTCAGCCGGCTTGCTGGTTTCGATTTCCATGTTTACTACCGGCCTGGTGGCGATGTGGAGCATCCTGCTGGTGGGTTTTTTCAATTCGATTATGTTCCCGAGCATTTTTACACTTGGTGTCGCAGAGCTTGGGCCCCTAACCGGAGATGGATCAGGTCTTTTGATCATGGCGATCGTAGGAGGAGCAATTATTCCTTGGTCACAAGGCTTAATTGCCGACAGGATCGGAATTCACCATGCCTTCTTCGTGCCAGTAATTTGCTACCTATACATTTTGTTCTTTGCGCTGAGCGGTTCGAAGCCGAACAGCGTGCGGCACGCTGGGACTGCCACGACGTAAGCGGCAAAGGCTTCTAACCTCAGGCTTGTCAGGAATAGTGCAGCAGAGCAGACTAGCGATTGAGGCGAGAAATCCCGCCTCGGCATGCCCTTGTTCCTCATTCACAAGCAGGCGAGGCAGAGCTTGTTGCTCAAAGTCATTCCCAGGTCAGTGTTCTTGATTCCGCGGGGATTCCTGCTTTGCACCTTTCTATCCGTTGCCGCGCAAAGCCAGACGCAAAGCCTGGTTGCGAGTCTGGGAAAGTCGCATCCTTGTCCTCAAAATCCTCCTATCGCGATGGGGACCGTGCTGCCGGTCAGGCTGAATGAAACGCTGTCGGTGCGGAAGACAAAGCCCGGTCAGCGGATCAGCGCGCGCATCATGCAGGATGTACCGTTGCCGAATGGAGGGAAAATTGGGGAAGGCTCCAGGGTGCTGGGGAAGGTCGTGTCCGTGGAACCCGCGGCACATGGGGAGGGCGGAGAAGTTTCGTTTCGCTTCGACAAGGTGGTGACACGAAAGGGTGAGTTTCCCGTGGTGACCAGCCTGCGCGCGATGGCGGGTTTCATGGAGGTGCGCGAGGCGGAGACGCCGGAGGGTTCCACGGATTTCGGAACGCCGTATGTATGGGCGGACCGGCGGCAAATCGGAGGAGATGAAGTTTACGGCGTGGGCGGGCCGGTGACCAACCGGTGGAACGAGCGCGTGGGCACAGCGGTTAACGACGGCGTGTTGGTGCATGCGCGGGCGCGACCGGAATCGGGTTGCCGGGGCGCGCTCGACGAAGAGGATCGGCTACAGGCGCTTTGGGTTTTCGCCGCGGATGCCTGCGGCGTTTACGGAATTGAGGGATTGCAGATCACCCATGCGGGACGAAGCGAACCGGAAGGAGAGGTTCAGCTTACTGCTTCGAAAAGCGACGTGGTGGTGCACAGCGCGACGGCCATGTTGTTGCGAGTCTTACGATGAGGAAGGCGGGGTAAAGCCGCTCCTACAACATAACAAGGTGGTGCTTGAAGTGGACATGCATAGGCAGGAGCACCTGTGGCACTCGCGGTAAGGTCAGTTCCCTGCCAGCACCCAGAAGTTGCGGCCGCGCTCGGCTTCGAGCTTCCTTAATTGTTCACGATGAATCTCGCGGACACGCACGGGGGTAATCGCCTCGGAGCGATCCACTTCCTCGATGCGCAGACTGGTTTTGTCTTCGTAGAGGTGCTCGCCCTTGAGGCGGGCGCGCTCGTCGTATGGCCAGATGAAGGCCTGGCGGCTGTAGACGTGATACAGACGGTCGGCGTGTGGGACTTCATAGCCGATGAGGCGGAGGTCGGAGCCGACGGCGAGCTGATGAAAGGTGATTTCGTCGCAGATGCCCCAGTCTGCGACCGCGAGACAATCGTCCGAGTGCCAGAGCACCGCTTTGCCGACACTGTGATAGAAAGCGCGCACGCCGTCTTTGCCCTGGATGACCGCGGGGTTGGCGCCCCAGGTGACGCGGTAGATGGGGTTATCGACCATCATGTCCGGTGCGACGATTTTGTCGTATTCGCCGGCGCCTTCCAGATGCACGTGGCGCCAGAAATTAAGAAGGATAGCGCGATACAAGGGTTTGGTGGTGCGCTCGAGAAGGTTGGCCGTAGGCTGCATGCAGTCATGGACGGCTTGTTCGAACCGGTTCATCGTCGCTCCTGTTTTGCTGTTTATTGGGGAGCTTGACTATAGCAGAGCCGGAGGCGGACATTGCTGGAACGACTGGAAGCCGTCTAACTGCAGAAGGGGACCCTCAGCGGCTAAAGGCCGGATGGCAATAGCCGCAATTACGGCACGACTAAAGTCGTGTCCTCCCAACACTATTTGTGGGCCGGCAGCGAGGCGGAGCGACACGGAGAATACCCGCGCAAACAAAGTTTGCGCGGGCATTTGGAGCTGCGGGGTGGAAACCTTGGTGTTCGTTACTGGCGCTCGCAAGTTACGTTGTTGTTCCAGTCGACGAAAGCGCCCTGTGGATTTTCGCGCCAGGCCCAGACGTGGAGCTCGAAGAATGGGGCCAGGTTAAAACGGTTTGGCGCGCCGACGAATTGAAAATCCTGGCCTTCCAGGGATGGCGGATTGTTGTTGTGGTTTTTCAGCCAGGTGGCCGCGTCCACGATGTATTCGACACCGACCAGGCGCCGCCGATTGCCATCGGGCTCGTAAATCAAGGCTTCGGGATGCTCGACATCTAGTTCCCCATCGCCGACCAAGGCGCCGTTGACGTAGTGAATGCCCATGGCGCCGTGGTCCGGACCGCTGACACAGCCAAAGGCAGGCTGGTATCCGGCGGGCCCGGCGTTGTTTACATCAATAAACTGCTGCGTGGCTTCGCGAACCTCCTCGACCAGCTTGGCGGGCACGGGGTGTTCGTGGTGTCCTGCGTCCTGTGCGAGAACCGGAAGAATGAAAACGAGGCCGCACAAGAGGCTCCGGAATAAGGTCCGGAAGGGCTCTTTGTGTGCCGCTTTCTGCTTTTCTGACATGCCTATCTCCTTTTGAATTTGTACTGCGGGTCCCGGGTCCCAAATTGCTGCCGTCCAACAACCTCACAGGCGCTCAGCAGCGATCGAGACGGGCACTCCGTTGGTCAACGAATCGAAGACCGGGGAAAACCCGCTACCGAGTTGAGCGATTTCGTGCAAGCGGTCGTCCGGCACATCGGCGCGAATCTTGAAGAGGACGCGGATTCCCTGGTATCCCTTGCGGATCCGCGGATCCAGATTCAGAAAACCGTGCAAATCAATGTCGCCTTCGAAGGAAGATTCGATCTCGTCGATGCGAATGCCGCGGGCGGCCGCGTGATAGACCATCGAGGTTGTCAGGCAAGAGGCCAGGGCATGGAGCAGATGTTCAACGGGATTGGCGGCAAGATCGTTGCCGAGGAGGACGGCGGGCTCGTCGGCCTCGAGGCGAAATGGCTTGGCGTGGGTAAGTTCCTGGTTGGCGCCGGAAAATGAAGCAACGGTGGAGCGGTTGCGGCTGCCGGTCTCCCACCGGTTGGAAACGCGGAATTTGAATTTGGCAATGGATGGAGTGGTTTTGACAGCCTCGATGGTGGCACAGAGGCCGTCAACGGCGACTCCATTGAGAAGTGTGGGTAGTTTTTGAGCGGTGGCCATGTTTGTTCCTTTTCTTCGCGCCCCTGGGCGCGACATCCCGAACCGTCCGGGTAATTCGACAATAAGGCCGGAAAGGACTTGCAACAAGATGGCAGATTTGCCATTGTAAGTAGGTATTTCGGCCAAAAGGGACGATCCCATGAGCGAGAGGCGCACCATGAAAGAGATAACCATCCTGCTTCTGGACCAGATGTTTTCCTCGACCGCGATTGGACCGATGGAAGTTTTCCGGCACGCGGGGTCGTTGTGGAACTTTCTCACCGGATCGCGAGGCGCGCCGCGCTTCCGGGTGACCACGGCTTCGGCGGACGGGCGGCCAGTGAATTGCGACGGAGGGATTCAGGTGAAGCCGAACGTCGCGCTGCAAGAAATTGGGAAGTGCGACCTGATTTTCGTTCCCACGACTGGGCTGAGCATCGACGATGTGGTGGAACGAAACGCCGCGATTGTGCCGTGGTTGAAACGGCGCAGCGGGCGGGGAGTGGCGGTGGCGAGCGTGTGCTCAGGGGTCGGGCTGGTGGCGGCGGCGGGTCTACTGGACGGGAAACGCGCCACGACGCATTGGGGACTGGCGGAAAGGTTCCGCGAAAAATATCCCCGCGTGAAATGGATGCCGGAACTGATGGTGACGGAAGACCGGGGATTTTATTGCGGTGGCGGAGTAAACGCGGCGCTGGACCTGAGCATTTACCTGATCGAGAGATTCTCCGGGCACGAAGTGGCGATGCAAACGGCGAAGGCGCTGCTGATCGAGACGCCGCGGGCGTGGCAATCAGGATTCGCCATCGTACCGCTGAAGACGGATCACACCGACGATGCGATCTCCAGCGCGCAGGAATGGATGCACAAGAATTTCGCGAAGACTTTTCCCCTGGAGGATCCGGCGAAGCGCGTGGGAATGAGCGTGCGCAACTTCGTGAGGCGTTTCAAGCAGGCTACCGGCGACAGTCCGTTGGCGTACCTGCAGAAACTGCGCATTGCGGCGGCGAAGAGGATGCTGGAGAGCAACCACCGCACGATGCAGGAGATCAGTGGCGCCGTGGGATACCAGGATATTGCGTTCTTCCGTTCACTGTTTGAGAGGCACACGGGAGTCTCGCCGAGCGCGTATCGCAGCCGGTTCGGAACGCAGTAAGGGAAACAATTTGTTCGGGAGAGCACATGGATATTCGAACACTGCAGAAGCCGTTGAAGGAACAATATCGTAACGACCCAAAGAGTTCGCGCATTACGCTGACCGCGAAGGGGAGCGAGACGGCGACACCTCTGGGATGCTCGGTAGACATTGGCCGTGCGGTTTACCGGGCGGAGGCGCACAAGGGCGTGGGTGGAAGCGGAACGACTGCGTGTTCGGGAGACCTGCTGCTGGGAGCGCTCGCGGCGTGCGCGCAACTCACTTGCCAAATGGTAGCGACGGCGATGGAAGTTCCCACCAGGAAAATCGAAGTGACCGTGAGCGGCGACATGGATTTGCAGGGAACGCTGGGGATTTCGAAGGAAGTGCCGGTTGGTTTTGAGGCCATTCGCGTAGAGTTCAATTTGGATGCGCCAGAGGCCAGGCCGGAACAGTTGCGGGCTTTGCAGGAGAAGACCGAGCAGTATTGCGTGGTGCTGCAGACGCTGTTGCACCCGCCGCAGATTGCGACCGATTGGAATGCGGCGTAAAGCCGCCCCTGCGTGTCTCGCGGGGAATTGTGCTGGCATTTCGCGAGCTGTGAAGCCGTGGCCTTCTGAAAAGATATTTTTGAGATGACTTAGATCATTTTTGACTGGGATTGGCCTGGTGGATGGGCCTTACTACGCCCCACAGATTGCTGTATTCGTCGGTCCACAAAGGCACAGGGTGGCGAACGGTGACGGGTGCGCTTAGTTTCTGCAGCTCGGGCGATTTCATCCAATCGGGGTTTGCAGAAGCGAGGACCCAATCGCTGAAACCAGGTTGTTCCACCTCGACGCTGGTCATTCCATACTCGCGGCTGAGGCCGTAAGCGACCGGACGCAAATCGAGTCCGCGATTCGAGAGGTGAAAAGCGATGACGGAATCGGGCCCGCGGAGATGCCGGAGGTAGAGGGCCATGGCTTCTTTGGTGAGAAGGTGCACAGGAATGGAGTCGCTGCTAAAGGCGTCGAGGACGAGCAGGTCAAATTTCTGGAGCTGGCCGGCGGCCGCTTCCCTTTCGAGCGAAAGGCGGGCGTCGTTGAGGACAATGTCCATTTTGGCGGGGGAATCCTGGAGGAAGGTGAACCAGGGTTTTGAGCCTAGCGAGAGATCGAGCACCTGCGGATCAATCTCATAAAAGCGGAAATAGTCGCCGGGATGGCCGTAAGCGGCCAAGGTGCCTACGCCGAGGCCAATCACACCGACGCGTAGGGTGCGGCGCTGGCCGTCGGCATCGAAAAATCCGGGGTAGTGATCGAGAATCAGGCCGACACCGCTCTGCCGCTTGTAATAGAGCGTGGGCTCAGTGCGAAAGGCGGGGTCCCTTAACTGCACGCCATGGCGAATCTGTCCGTGCAGAAGCCAGTTGCCCAGCTGATCCTGAAGCACAGCTTTCACACCAAAAAAATTTCTGGCGCGAAGGGCGACGCGCGCACCGGGGTAGCGATGAATCAGAGCCATGCCGTAGGAATAGCCCTGGAACATCAGGGCAAAAACGACGGCATAGAGCAACACACGAAACACCGGACCTTTGTGGAGCCACGACCGCTTATCGCGGAAAACGATCGTCACTAGGAGCAGGCCGCAAAAAAGAAAAGCAAGCTGGAATTCCCAGAATTGCTGGAACACGCGAGGCGCAACCAAAACCACGAAGATAGAGCCGAGCGCTCCTCCGGCGGCGATGGCAAGATAAAAGCTGGACAAGAACTCGGGCGACGGCTTGGACTTGACCAACTCGCCGTGGCAAATCATGCAAACGGCGAAGAGTGAGACGCTGAAAACGCAGATTTGGATAAGGATGTGCGGTGCCGGGCGAGTGGACAAAACCAAGAGGGAGGCGAAAAAGGCCAGGACGTAAAGCGGGTGGAAGATGGCGCGGCGATACCAGCGCTCGCCGGCAAAGCAGAGGATAAAGGTAAGCAAGTAGATGCAGAGCGGCAGGACCCAGAGAAGTGGAACGACGGCTACTTCCTGACAGATGAGGTTGCTTGTGGCCAACAACATCACCGACGCGCAGGCGGTCAAGGCGAGCCACAAGAGCAACAAAGATATTTTTGGCTTGCCGGCGCCTTCGACCGCAAGCGAGGACATTGCCGCTGCGGAGGAATGTTTTTGCGCTGTCCACGAGCACGCAGCGTAAGCCAGCAGAAACAGTGCATAGCCAGCAGACCAAAGCCACGCCTGCGCGCGTAGCAAGAGCCAGCGTTCCTCAAAAAAGGGATAACTCAACAGCCCGAGCAGGGAGCCGGTGTTGGACCAAGCGTAAAGGCGATATGGAGAATCAAGTTGCGCGCGACTGAGCCAGACCTGCAGCAAGGGACCGGTGGTAGAGAGGATCAGAAAAGGAAATCCAACGCCCAAGGCCAAGACCAGGGCGACGCGCAACTCTGGGGAAGTTCCAGGAAGCGGTTTCCAGATAGGACCGGGCGTGATCGGAGAGGACCAGTGAAGCGCCAGGACGGTCAACACCGCCAAAGACGCCAGCAACAAGAGCAAGTGCAGACGGGTTTGCGGCTTCAGCCGGAAAAGTTGCGAAGTGAAATGAGCGTAGAGATAGCCGAGCAACAAAAGAATCTGGAAAAAGAGGAGACAGGTGTTCCAAACAGACGCGCTGCCGCCAAACCAGGGCAGGATGTATTTGCCAATGATGAGTTGAACGTGGAAAAGGAGAAAGGCGCTGAGGAAGATGGTGGCCGCGTACAAAGTGGCGAAAGGGGCGCGCTTTGCGGTAGCGGCCGTGGCGGAGGCCGGAGTGGCTTCTGCGGCGATGGAGGGTGGCATCGTCTCCATGCTAGCCGAATGGTTGTGCAGTGCTGCGCAGTTCGCGATTGTGTGACTCCAAAGAGAAACCGGTCGATTGGGAGTGAAAGACAGGGGAATTTGCGAACAAGCCTTGCGATTTGCCCCGCCGAAAGCGGTGGATGCCGGAATCGGGTCGCTTTAAGGCGATAAAAGAGAACCCCAAGGGCCTTGCAACATGAAATGGGTTGGAAAGCGCAGCGAACATTTTCGCGACGCCGGACATTTTGTGGGGTTGCAGCCAGGACGGGGGAACTCTGGCGAGAGCGAACCACACATGCCCAGCAAAGAACGAGACGAGTATCTAGGGACCCTGTTGGTGCCGGGGCGCACCGCATTCTGGGACCTTTGGAGAAGACAGTGATTTGCCGCACTGGGGGCAAAAGCTCTCGACGCGAGGAGGAAAGAACGCGAAGAAACGGGTGGTGCTGCAAAGAGTTCTACAAAGCTAGCATTCGGGAGAGTGCTGGCCACACTGACCCGTCGGTTTTCAGATGGAATAAGCGGCCGAGTGCTCCGCACATATCCTTTTGAACAGAGGATTGTTGTAATCACCCGTCAGATAACCACACAGGATATCGACGTCATAGTTTCTTGCAATCTCGTCCCAAAGGTGCTCGACCTCAATCGCCGCCTCGGCCTTACCTTGTGCCCACAAGGTGGGCGCACATTCTCCGCAGATTGCGACCCTGAAAGGATGTGTTGCCGTCCCAGCTTTGACTGCCTTAGCGATTAGGTCGTCAGCCACTTTCAAAAGCCGATCGGCGTCAGGCCAATCATCGACCATGAATTTTGACAGCGTCTCGCTCGCATCCAAAGAAACATAGCTACCCCCTTGAATAGCGGCCGTCATATCCCGGCCACGGGTCTCTAATCTCCGCAGAAGGACTTTCCGGTGCGACTCGGACGCGATCACGATAACTGGATTCCCCAATTCCAGAGCGGCTTCGATAAAGCGAATATAGTCATTCACAAAAGATGCGTCGCTTCGGTAGGAGGCAACTTCATGGACGCGTCTGGTTCCCGGTTTCTGCCTTGAAGTGGATAAACCCTCAGAAGGGAAATAGCCTGCCGCTTGTATACTACCGGCATTGTTGCTGTTTCCGCTGGCTCTCACGCTGCCACTAACAAACTGCTTGCCTTCGAGAACCGCGTCAACGGCAAGAAGAAGCTCTCTCTCTACATCAAACTTTAATAGGTAGCCCTGCGCTCCTAGGCTGAGAGCTTCCTGCACTACCTCAGTCGAGGATTCTTGGGTAAGGAAGATGACCTTGGAATTCCTGGAAACTGTCCGAATTCGTCGAGCGGCTTCAATTCCATTTAATCTGGGCAGTCCAATGTCCAGGAGAATCAAATCCGGCTGTAGCTCCTCAGCCTTTTGAACGGCCTCTAACCCATCCGAGGCCTGGATCAGTTGAAACTTACCTTCCTTTTGCAACGCCAAACAGATGAGCCGACGCATGGCATCAAAATCTTCAACGACTAAAATCCTAGGAGAGGAAATTGTCCCGAGCATAGTTAAAAGTGGCGGCTGTCTCAGAACTGCACATTACGCGACCTGAACCTGTTCAGTCAACGCAGAATTCAGTTTGTGCTGAAGAGCGGGGAGTTCGCGGAAGCCTTTCACTTTTCGAACTCTCCTTTCCGCTTCCAGCAGGCCAGGGCAAGAAAGCGGCGGAAGTTCCCCGTTCGGTTTTCCCCCTGCGGCGGTCCAAACTCGGCGAAACCTAATCTGCCCAGTCGAATGGTTTTACTGTAAGTAATCACAGAGGTGATTATTACTCCTCCCAAAGCTGTCCTTTAACGATCGACATCCAAGGACTTGGCGGTATTGCAAGTTTCGGAGCTTTTTCCGGTGTCTTGCGGTGTTTAGCAACTCGACTGCATGGTGGCCCTCTTTTTGGTACCGAGAGGCGCGCGGGCGTGAATCGTTGCGCCCTGCTGCGGCTTGGAGTCAATCGAGAGTTGGCCATCGACGAGTTTCAATCGCTCCCTCATGCTCGTAATGCCTAGGCCACGACCCCTCATGGCCTCTTCTGAATCAAACCCAACCCCTGAATCACTCACTCTCAGATGAATATCATTTGCTGAACGATAAAGCTTCACCTCGAACTGCTCCGAGCCGCTGTGCTTCACTGCATTCTGCAGAGCTTCTTGCAGAACACGAAAGAAACAAAGTGAGACCTCTTTTGACAGGTCATTCGGAACTCCATCTGCACGAAAGTCAATTTCGATTTTGTGTTGCTCTGACAACTCCCGGCAGAAACCTGCGGCCGCAGATTCAAGCCCTAGATATTCGAGCTTGGAGGAATGCAAGCGATGCGCGAGGGCCTGGATGTCCCTTCCAAGACTTGCGATTTGCTCTTTAATGTCGTCCGTTCTGTTCCTAATTTCAGGCGGTATCGGACACTCCTGGGTCAAAGCGCCTAGTTTCACAGCCGACAATGCCAGCCGTTGATTGATATCGTCATGTAGCTCCCTTGCAATCCAAGTACGTTCCTCCTCGTGAGCCTCAATCAATCTGCGATTCACAGTGGAAAGAGCTGCTTCTGCTAGCCTGCGATCAGTTACGTCGAGACAGGAGCCAATGTACCCCGCAAAAGATCCGTCTGTATTAAATCGAGGGACGCCCAGGTCGAACAACCAACGGTATTCTCCGTCATGGCGCCGCAAGCGATACTCCGTCTGAAAAGACTCTCGCCGATCGAAGGGCCCCCTGTAGACATCCAGACACCGTTCGACGTCTTCCTTGTGAACCCCGTCTGCCCAGCCATTCCCGCATTCCTGCTCCAGAGAACGGCCGGTGAATTCGAGCCAAGTGTGATTGAAGTAGTTGCGTAATCTATCGGGCCCGGACATCCAGATCATCACGGGTGCCGCGTTCGCAACAAGACGGAAGCGCTCCTCACTTTCCCGCAGCTCCGCTTCGGTTTTTTTCCTATTGGCCCATTGCCAAAGCAGAGCAAAGATGGCCAGAGCCTGTGCCGAAATTATAAAAATGCCCGCCAGAATGTAACGTCTATAAACTTGCCAAAAGCTCGGCGGCCGATTGAGAATCATGCTCCCCGGCGGCAGATTGCTCTCCTTAATTCCCCAACGTTGTAGGGCACGCCAGTCAAACATATACTCGTCGTTGCTTGTGACGATGGGTATATCCTCGGGCTTCTCACCGTTGAGAACGCGTACCGCCATCTCCGCAGCGACACGCCCGTCGTCGGCCCAGTTGACCAAGTCACCGCCTACCGTTCCTTCCCTGAGGTCCACGTCGTCCATAACAAATACCGGCGCATTTGCGGCATTAGCCACCAGGGGCACGGACTGAGCGGAATCTATAAAACGTTCCCCAGCTGCATCCTGGGTTATCGCGGTGTGATAGACGATGGTATGGCTCGGCAGGTGCTTAAGCCGCTCCAGTAGAGCGGGCATTGTCAATTGGGTGAGGTACGTGAATTCAAGTTTCTCTACATAGTTTTGGAAACCTTGCTTGGCGATAGTTTCGAATCCCTCGTCAAATTTGCCTGTACCACCAACCACTACCATGTGCTTCGTCCCGGGGAACAACCGGAGCGCCACCTGCAGAGTCTCCTCCGGGTGCAGCCTGCCCAAAACACCCGTAAAGTGCAGATCGGGAATAGTCCGGCCGGGAATCTCTCCTAACATCCCACAAAAGATTATCGGAATTTCCTGGACAAAACCCTCGTGCGACTTAGCGATAAACTTAAAGGACTCCGACCCCACGGTTACGATCACGTCCGGTTTGCGGCTTGAATACTTTCGAACAAACTCTTCACGAAACTCCCGTTGAGAAGCTTCATCAGGAAACAGAGTGACCTCCAAGCTTTCATGATAAAGCTCAATCCGGTAAGGCGATTTTTGTAGACCTCCGAAGATCGCCTGATCAACCTCCGCGAAACCGGGCGACGAGATAATGCCAAGGTCACCAACAATGAGCACCCGCCGTACTTGTTTAACCTGAGCTTCAGAAGGGACTAGAGGAAGAAGGCACAACGCCGCCACCAAAAACGGTAGCCATAGACGGCAGGAGATTCCACTGTACTTCCCTGCGGATAGTTTGGAGGCGCGCCGCGGGGACCCCGGATAGGATGGCACCTGGGACTGAGTCTGCTTTCGATATGGGGACCCAAACATATCGGAAAGTGCTCCAAAAATTAATCTTTTGTGTATTTGTATATTCTTCATGCCGAGCGGAAGATTAAGGCGGAAAGTCTTATGCCCCAGTTTGGAAATTACATCTGCAAAAATTGACAGCTTCTTTGCTTGCTACGACTAGGACTCTGATGTGCCATCGGGTAATTACGTTGGAGCATACTACGCGAAGCGACCGGGTGCTATCGATTTTTGAGCATTAATGCGACCTTCCGTCCGGATCGCAGGTCAACATTCGTAACGGATTAATTGTCTCCGAACCAGCGGTGCCTTGGGCGGAGCAACCGTCAATCCCGACGAATCGAATATTAACCCGGTTGCGCTACGCTTGCCGAACTTCAAACTCCCTGACGGAAGCGTCCTGATTCCAACGTCTCAATCCATTGACCCCTTGAAAGCTTTTGCTCAACAAGGCCTTTTGGCGTTTACCAAGACCTGTCAATTCACGGAGAATCAGGTGTTGGCCAACATGGATTACCTTGCTTCGCAAAAAGTCTATTCGCCGGAAGATTTCTCAAATGACAGTGACATCGTCACGTTCTCAGACAATGGGTTGAGTCCATCCGGTAACGTCCCGGGATTCCAACGATCTCGCTACAAGGTCGAAGCGCTGTTCGCTGAGCTCAAGCAACAGATCAAGCTTCGCCGTGTGCGGTTACGGCGATTATGGAATGTCTCTGAGCAGTTTCATCTCACAGCAACAGCAACAAAACCTAAAAAGGCTAGTGCATCACCTCACGCAAAAGCGGTCAGCGGATCTCAGCACTGCGTGAAGGTCCCAATTGAAAAGACTGTTTTCTTCACGCAAGCTGATTTTTCAACAGACTCAACTGATATTAGTATTGCTGGGAATCTGAGCGTCTCCCGTGCACAATGGAGATGCCTATGGCGATGGGCCGACTGAAGGCGACGCTGGTTTTGGATGCGGAGCTGCGCGAACAACTGGAAAACTTAGCGAACGCACGTTCCCCGGACCGGGGCGGCGGGGCATTATCTTGCTGAGCCCTTTTATAGGAAAGACCAATCGGGAAGTGGCGCGACAACTGCGGACGAGCAACGTTTCCCTAAGCCTGTGGCGCACCTACTGGGTCGAAAATCACTGCGCCTATGCCTGACTGGGTTGTTCAGGATTTGGTTGTTCGATTCAATACTGCGAAGAATGCGGCCGAGCGCCGACCACCCTCGCGGGTACGGTGAGCGTTCCAGGTTGTAACATATTAAGTTAAGACAAATTAAGAAAAGGATCCGAGATTGGACAAGAAGACTTGGTCAGTGGAAACCGTGCCCATCAACGGCCCGGATGATCTGCGTGAGACCACTCGTGGCTCGGCCGTCGAGATTGTGCAGCTCAAGCCTGGGAAACTGCTGGGTTCTATCAAGCATTTTGACATCGGGAACTTTGGAATCAGCCTGGGACGGTTCGACTCTGCAATTCGAATGAGGGGGGACCTGCATCAAGAGAGAATTGTCCTCGGAACAATACTCGATAGCGCGGGCCGCGTGACACAGTGGTGGAAGGACGTCCGACCCGGCGACATTGGCGTGTTTCCTGCGCTTGTGGAATTTGATGCAATTCATGACGGAGGCGCAGCTTATTTGCTCGTTTCCATTGGTTTGCCTGAGCTGTTAGCATCGCTTGGTGGTGAGGAGCATCTGGCCGATCCTGCGTTCTGGAATACGAAGTGCGTGTACAACACCGATTCCTTCATCGGCGCCGAGATGCTGCAACGGCTCATTGGGATCACCTCAGGCCTCGAGCACAAATTCACCGCCCCTTCTGACCAAGCCGCCGATTTTCTCCAGCGTTCAATCGTCGAGTCCTTTGTGTTGGCCCTGATGAGCGCCTTAGCGCCA
>DATFSI010000030.1:0-22230 GCA_035262705.1 Candidatus Acidiferrum sp.
CCGCAGTTCGGGCAATACGTGTTTGCCGCATTACTGAAAATATTCCCCTCATAAACGTAGTGCAGCCCCACCTTCAGCGCGATCTCCCTCGCGCGATGCAGCGTCTCCGGCGGAGTGCGCGGTTTGTCCTGCAGCTTAAAATCCGGATGGAACGCCGTGAAGTGCAACGGAACATCAGGCCCCAGGTGGCTCAGGATCCATTCCGCCAGGCGTTTCGTCTCGTTGGGATCATCGTTCAACGTCGGAATCATCAGGTTGGTGATCTCGAACCACACCTGGGTTTCATTCTTCAGCCATTCCAGCGTTTTCAATACCGGTTCCAGGTGCGTCAGTGTGATTTTCCCGTAGAACTGCTCGGTGAACGCTTTCAAGTCCACGTTCGCGGCATCAATGTGGTCGTAAATGTCATGGAAGGCCTCGTAGGTGATGTAGCCGTTGGTCACCATCACCGTTTTCAGGCCATAGCCTTTGGCGGCCCGGCAAATGTCAATGATGTATTCCCCCCAGATGGTCGGCTCGTTATACGTGAAGGCAATCGAATCACAACCGTACCGCAGCGCCCGCATCGGCACTTCTTCCGGCGAAATATGCTTGGCGTTTACCTGGTCCTGGTGGGATTTCGAAATATCCCAGTTCTGGCAGAAGAAGCAGCCCATGTTGCACCCGGCAGTGCCCATGCTGAAAACTCTGGTCCCCGGCAGGAAGTGGTTCAGTGGTTTTTTCTCGATGGGATCGACCTGAATCGCGGCAGGAGCGCCATAGCCGAGGCTATACAGTTTCCCGCCTTCATTCACGCGGATAAAGCAAAAACCGGACTGTCCGGAGTGAATATGGCAATGGCGGGGGCAAAGAAAGCAGTGGACGCGCCCGTTGGCCTCGGATTCCCACCAGCGCGCTTCGTGCAACGCCTGCGTCTTCTGGAGGACCTTAAGCTCGCTCATGATCCTCCTCCTTGGCTTATTATACTCCGCGCAGAGAAGGAATCTTCGTGAACGTTGAACAGACCGCGTGTGTTAACAATAGGGAGCGAGCTCAGGCGGCGCGGCGCCGTACGCGTCGACGCTCGGCCGTCCAGTCCGCGAATCGCTGCAACTGGTCCCGGTACTTCCAACTCAGCTGGAAGAATTTCCTTGCGGTCAGATCAGCGGCTTCTTTTCCCAGAAACGTCTCAAACCGCCATTGCAGGTACGGGCTCGCCCAGGGCCGCAAACGGTACCCGCGCGCAGCAATCCAGTAGAGCCGCAGCGTCTTCCACATTGGTCTTGCCTTCCCAGAGTCAGCTGCTATCCGCCGAGCGGTGCCGATAAATGTTCATGAACCAGGAGCCAGCCTTTCCCCTTGCGCTCCCAGATACCCGTGTAGCGAATCTGCGCGTCGATGGTTTGCCCGCCCCTCATCTTCGCGGTCAAGTGCATCGGCACGGTCGTCCAGGCAATATTGCCGTGGCGCGTTACCTTAAGCTCTTTCCCCGCGGTCAACGACACGGTTTCTGCATTATCAAAAAAGTTCTTGCGCACCCCGGCGTCGTACTCTTTCCAGTTCCCGTAGGAAAAGGGCGCCACGTCATAGAACACCAGTCCGTCGCTTTTATCGTAAAACTTCCCCGCATTGGTCGGGTCTTTGCTGCTCCAGGCGGTGCAATAGCCATCGATCAGCTTGCGGAACGTCGCCTCGTCGGTGGCCTTCTGTTGTGCCCGCGCGCCAACAAAGGTCAGCAGCCCCCCAAAAAATGCGAACGCCACATAGAGCATCCAATGGTGCCGCGCCCCGGACGCGCGCAGCGTCTTGCTCGCTGTTCCTGACATAGCTGCCTCTCAACGACTCATTTTACCGCGTGTGTCCTGGGTTTCCTGGCCGGTGAGCAAGTACCTTAGACAGATTCCGAGAAGATTTCAAGGAAGAACTGACTTTCCGCCTTCCAACCGTCGGACCCAGATCCGGCTCGTTGCCGGTTTCCCCAAGTGCATCGTATGTCGCGCCGCCCGCAGCGTTAGCGTTTCGTCATATTCGCGCTTCAGCACTTCCACTTTGGTTGCAGGCAGCAGGCTCAGCCCTTCCAGAAAGCTCAGGAACCCTTCGTCCTTTTCATACACGCAGAGAATTTCCGCCATCTCCCTGGGTTGCAGCTCGGAAAGCAGGACCCCGCCATGCTTTCGCAATTGCGCGATGCCTCCGTTTATGGGAACTCCGTGCGGGCACGTCTTCCGGGCCGAAAATTTCTTCAGCAGCAGCGCCTCGACTTCCGGCGAAATCGCATGCTCCATGCGCTCCGCTTCCGCGTGGGCCTTGGACCATGACAAGCCGATCACTTCCGTCAGCAGCATCTCCGCCAACTGGTGTCGCAGCATCAGGTGCTGCGCCGTCTTGCGGCCCTTTGCCGTCAAATGAATGCGTCCGCCGCGTTCTACCCTCACGTGTCCGTCGCGCGTCATGCGTTTCAGCGCCGCGGTTACCGCCGGAGGCGTCACGCTCAACTCTTCCGCCAGGCGCGCGCTGATGGGCTCCTGGTTCTCTTCGAGCATTTCCCAGATGGCCTTCAGATAATCTTCCTGCGAGACGCTCGTTTGTCCGGGTCGCACGTGCGCTCCTCTACTTTCGCTTCCCCGCCACCGGCTGTCGAGCGCGCAGGCGTTGTGCCAAATCCCTCACGCGCGCGCGAATATCCGCCAGGGTCTTCTGATACGAAGCCTCCTCCTCGCCGTAAGGGTCAGCGACCTCCCAATCTTCTACTTTTTCGAAATCGTCGAACTCAAGTTCCCGCATCCGGCCGCTGAGATTGATGACCACGTCCGCGCGCAGCCACATCTCTGCTTCAATCGCTTTGGATGCCAAACCCTCCGCCGAGTATCCGTGCTGCTCGAGTGCCTGCCGCGTGCGCAGAGGAATTTCGCCTAACGGATAGAGTCCGGCGCTCGACGCAGCGATGATGTCGCTGGCTTCCTTGCGGGCAATCGCTTCGGCCATGGGGCTCCGGCAGGCATTGCCGAAACACACAAACAGGACTTGTTTCTTTGCCGGCGTCATCAGAAGTTCAATGTACAGGGAACACTGTCGGGAGGCAAATTACCGCGAGCTTTTCTCCGCGTGCGCCGCGGCCAGCTGCAAAAAATGCTCGTGCACTGTCGGATCGTCGGTCAATTCCGGATGGAAAGTCGCCGCCAGCACATTTCCTTTTTCCACCAGCGCCGGCTTCCCTTCATGGCGGGCAAGCACGGAGATCCCTTTGCCGATTTCTTCGATGATTGGCCCGCGAATGAATACCATTTCGAGGGGCTCTTTCTTCAGCGTTGTGTCGCCAAGAAACACGTCGCTGGCCATCTGCCGGCCATAGCCGTTGCGCAATACCGTCATGTCCAGCAGTCCAAGCGATTCCTGATTCGGATTTTGCACCCGTGTCGCTAGCAGAATCGCTCCTGCGCACGTCCCGAACATGGCCCCACCACGTCGCGCAAATTCCCGAATCGCGTCAAACAAGCCTTCTTCCTTCAGGAACTGAAGCTGCGTGGTCGACTCCCCGCCTGGCAGCACCACCCCGTCGCACCCTTTCAAGTCTTCCACCGTGCGCACCTCGGCGGTCGTCGCGCCCAGCGCCTGCAACATCGCCGCGTGTGCGGCAAAATCGCCTTGGATGGCCACAATCCCTATCTTCATGCGTGCCTTCTTCTTGCTTTCGTCGGACATAAGCCGTGGTCGGGCACCCGCCTGTTTCGCGGATCGCCGGCCAGCCACGATGCCTTTCAATTTCGCTTTCGCCTTTCTTTTCACGCTGGGAATCAAAAAGGACACTACCACCCGCGTGTCGAGAGGAGATCCTTCTCTTCCAACTGTCGCACATCAATGCCGGGCATGGCTTCGCCGAGTTCCTCGCACGCCTCGAGAATTGCCCTGGGATCTTCAAAGTGCGTCGTCGCCTTGACGATGGCCTTGGCCCGCGCTTCCGGATCGCTGCTCTTGAATATTCCCGAGCCCACGAACACCGCCTCCGCCCCAAGCTTCCGCACCAACGCCGCGTCCGCCGGAGTGGCAATGCCTCCCGCCGAGAAATTCGGCACCGGCAGCTTGCCGGTCTTGGCAATTTCGCGCAGCAAATCCAGCGGCGCGCCCATCTCCTTCGCTGTGCGCATGATTTCGTCGTCGCGCAGTGTGGTCAACCGCTTCATCTCCGCCACGATGGTGCGCATGTGCCGCACCGCTTCCACAACGTTCCCGGACCCTGCTTCGCCCTTCGTGCGAATCATCGCCGCGCCTTCCGCGATGCGCCGCACGGCCTCGCCCAGGTTGCGCGCTCCGCAGACAAACGGCACGCGAAAATCGTGCTTCCAGATGTGGTTCTCTTCATCCGCCGGCGTCAGCACTTCGCTTTCGTCGATGAAATCCACTTCCAGCGCCTGCAGCACTTCCGCCTCCGAAAAGTGCCCAATGCGCACCTTGGCCATTACCGGAATGGTAACCGTCTTCATGATCTCGCGGATCACCTTGATGGCGGCCATGCGCGCCACTCCGCCTTCTTTGCGGATGTCCGAAGGCACGCGCTCGAGCGCCATCACCGCGCACGCGCCAGCCTTCTCGGCGATGCGCGCCTGCTCGGCGTTGGTCACGTCCATAATCACGCCGCCCTTGAGCATCTCTGCGAGCCCCACCTTCACGCGCCATTCGTTCGAACCCTTGGCCTTGCCATGATGCCCGTTCCCGCTGCCGTTCGTCTTCTTTGCTTGCATGTTCCTTCTCCTCTTTGAAATTCGCTACTGCTCAAACCTGTGCTTGCGCCGCGCGCACGCGCTCGAAATGTTTCTCATCAATGGTCACGAAGCGTCCGGTGCCGCGCGCTAGCAGATTCCCCTGCGTGTCGCGGATCTCGCCCACGCGAAAACGGTTTCTTCCTTTCTCCTCTTCCTGCCAGCCCTCCACCACAATCTCCCGCCCCACCGGGATTGGCTTGTGGTACTCGATATTCATCTCGGCGGTGACGGCTTTTTCTTCCGTCAATTTCGAAAGCTTGCCCATCGCCTCATCCAGCACCACGGCGATGATTCCTCCATGCGCGAAGCCCGCGCCTCCCGCGTAATTCTCACCGATCGCGAACCGCCCGCGGATGCGCTTCGTGTCGAAATCCAGCTCGAAGACCAGCTTCATCCCGGCCGCATTGTCCCCGCCGCAACCAAAGCACCGGTTGGCCGCCTGCGTCTCTAGTTTCACAATCTTCGTCATTCCGCTATACCAGCGCCACGTGCTCGCGCTCGGCCCGCCGCGTTCCGCGCTGCCGTTTGCGCATTTCGCTCTTCAGCAGTTCCGCCAGGATATTCACGCCGCGTGCCAGCTCTTTCTCGTTGAGATTCGCGAAGCCCAGCCGTAACGTGTTCGGCATGGGCAACTGCACGTAGAAATATCTTCCGGGAGCAAACAGCACGCCGCGTTCCCGCGCGTGAATCATCAACTCGCTCGCGTCGTACCCCGGCGGCAGTTCCAGCCACAGGCACATGCCGCCTTCGGGTTTCGTCCATCGCACACCCTCTGGCATGTGCTGGCGCAGGGCTTCGTCGAGCACCCGCAGCCTTTCCGCGTACACCTTGCGCATCTTACCCAGATGCTTCTGAAACAGTCCGCGCTTCAAAAATTCCGCCAGTGTCGCCTGCGCC
This sequence comes from Candidatus Acidiferrum sp., assembly GCA_035262705.1. Lineage (GTDB taxonomy): Bacteria > Acidobacteriota > Terriglobia > Acidiferrales > UBA7541 > Acidiferrum. The sequence goes on from DATFSI010000030.1 coordinate 5,637, forward strand.
AACTGGTCCGTGTGCAGGTCGGTCATCTGCTTCACCAGCCGCAGGCGCTCAATGGCCGCAGGTGGTGCAACGATCCAGCCAACCCGCAATCCCGGAAACGCGGTCTTCGCAAAACTGTCAATGTGAATCACCAGGTTGCTGCGGTCCAGTTGCTTCAGCGAAGGAACGCGCTCCTCGCGATTGTTCAGACGCGCGTAGATGTGATCCTCCACAACCGGCACCTGATACCGGGCCGCCAGTTCCATCACGCGGCGTCGCGAAGCCAGCGGCATCGAGGTTCCCGTGGGGTTCTGAAAGTCCGGCGTCAGCACCAGCAGCTTCACGCGATTCGCGGCTAGCGTGGCGTCCAGCGCCTCCACATCAATGCCCAGCGACGCACCCGGCTCCGGCACCGTCCGCACCGGCACACCCAGGCAGCGCGCACGAACTCCTTGAAAGACCGCCGATGCGCCAGGATATGTCGGGTTTTCTAGCACAACGGTGTCGCCGGGCCGCACGAACGCCTTGGCAATCAGGTCCAGGGCCTGCTGGCAACCGTCGGTAATCAGCAGCGTTTCGTCTTTGGCGGGAATCCCGTCACTGCGCAGGATCTCAAGCAGCGCTTCCTTGAGCGGAGCATAGCCATCGGACGCGCCCAGATTCAAAATTTCATGTCCTTCGCGCCGCAACGCAGTGTGCGCGCAGGTCTGCAGCTCTTCCACGGGGAAGAATTCCACCGCCGGCCGTGCCATCACAAACGACAGCGAATTCAGTGGAGCGGAGGCCGTCAGGCGGCTCAGCACCTCTTCGCTGCGTTCATCCGCAAACAATAACTCCCAACGCAAACCATCCCCGTTTGTCAAGGCCGGCGGCGCCGGTGGCGTAATGTGCAGGCCATTTCCGTTGCCGCGAATAAACGTGCCGCGGCCGACGTGCCCCTGAATCAGGCCTTCGGACTCCAGCTCGGCATAAGCGTTGGCCACCGTCGTGCGATGCACGCCCAGCATCTGCGCGAGTTCCCGGCTTGCGGGAATGCGGTCACCCGGACGCAAGTCTCCCGCATGCACCAGGGAGCGCAGCTGGTCACGCAACTGAATGTAGAGGGGAATATGGCTTTCGGGCTGAAGGTGTAATGGCAGCATTGTCTCTCACCCTGCCCGTCATTTTACCAGATATTGGACCATTGAAAGAGCCAATTTGTCTTTTCGCTGGCAGTCGCCGTCCACTATCCCTCGGAGAATTCGGCAAACACTCCGGCGCAATAAGCAAGAACTTCTGCCCACCTCGGCGTAATCTTTATCCCTGTGGCCTCACCGATCGAGTCAGGGCTCCAGCCCCCAGGGCAATGCCCTTCGAAGGAGAACAAATGCAAAAGCGCAAACTCGGTAAGAGCAATCTCGAAGTCTCCGCCGTCGGCCTCGGCTGCATGGGCATGAGCTTTGGCCTCGGCCCGGCGATCGACAAACAACAAGGGATTTCCCTGATTCGCGCGGCGGTCGAACGCGGCGTCACCTTCTTTGACACCGCCGAAGTCTACGGCCCCTTCACCAATGAAGAACTCGTCGGCGAAGCTTTGGCTCCCGTCCGCAGCCAGGTCTCCATCGCCACCAAATTCGGGTTCCAAATCGATCCCGCCACCGGCAAGCAGGTCGGTCTCGACAGCCGCCCTGCACACATCAAGGAAGTCGCCGAAGCCTCGCTTACGCGCCTCCGGACCGACGTCATCGATCTGTTGTATCAGCACCGCGTCGATCCCGACGTGCCCATCGAAGACGTCGCCGGTGCCGTGAAGGACCTCATTCAGCAAGGCAAGGTGAAGCATTTCGGCCTCTCCGAAGCCGCCGCCAAAACCATTCGCCGTGCCCACGCCGTTCAGCCCGTGGCGGCACTGCAAAGCGAGTATTCCCTCTGGTGGCGTGAGCCGGAAGCCGAAATCATCCCTGCTCTCGAGGAGCTCGGCATCGGCTTCGTTCCCTTTAGCCCGTTGGGCAAGGGTTTTCTCACGGGAAAGATCAGCGCGGACACGGAATTTGACAAAACAGATTTCCGCAACCTTGTTCCACGCTTCACGCCCGCTAACCGAAAAGCAAATCAGGCCTTCGTCGATCTGCTCGGCGACATCGCACAGCAGAAAAAGGCGACCCCAGCGCAAATCGCCATTGCCTGGCTGCTGGCGCAAAAGCCGTGGATTGTTCCCATTCCCGGCACAACTAAATTGCACCGGCTCGAGGAAAACCTGGGCGGCGCTACCGTCGAGCTTACGCCAACGGACCTCCGCCAAATCGAAACCGCTGCTTCCAAACTCACGCCGCAAGGTGCGCGTTACCCGGAAGCATTCCAGAAACTCGTCGGCCGCTAGGGAGCTGTTTATTATGCAAGGAGCTTACAACCACGAGCACTTAACCTGCCGCAGCCAAAAAGATGCTTGGCGACTTCGCGCCCAAGTTCGTCGAATTGACCGACGATGTGCTCTGATGGACGCGGGGTGAGGCGAGTCAACAGGTGGGCTACCTCAACGCGTCGCAGTTCAGCCGGGAATACAGCCGCTTCTTTGGCAGCGCCCCTACCCGCGACATCGCCCGTTTGCGTAACGCTTCGCCGCCCTTTGGGCGCCGAACAGCACCCCTAGCAATTGGGAAATGGGAGATTGGTAAGAAGAAAGCGCAAAAGTGCAATTTTTCTTGCCACTGAGGCTCCTATTCCGGGTGGTACCCAAGCCTCCCGTTCTTCTCCCCCGCCTGCAAATCCCGAATACATAACTTCGTCAGATCGCTCGCGTCGCACTGGTAAATCTCCTTCAGTGGCAGATCTTCCGCCTGGACATCATAATTGCCGGACTGCATGTCTTCGCTGTCTTCCGTTGTCGCCACAACCACCGGACTGTCTTCCCGCACCCGCAAACGAAACTGTCCCGTCGCCGGTTCGTAATTCGAAAAAAGAAAGCAATGCCCTACGCACGCGCGATCCACCACGTGCAGAGTCAACACACGATAGTCCGGCGGCTCGAAAACCGTCGCTAGTACACGCGTACCGGGCGGTAACTTGCCCGTAATCTGTTCCGCGCTGTGCTCCATCCGGTCAAACACCGCGGCATCCCGGTACAGGGCGCCGAAAAACAGCACCGCGCATCCCGTCAACGCCACGCCATGCCACGCACGCGGACGAAGCGTTGCCAACCAGCTAAACGCAAAGATGGCGCTCAACAGCGTCAACCGGGAAACCAACAAGCCAATCCACCCGGCGTTCGGGTTCGGCCGCACATTTTCCGGCAACAATGAAATCACACCAAAAGCGACCACATATAACTCTAAAAATAGCCGCCGCTCCTTCCACGTCGCGGAGCTTCTCTTTTGGCTCAACAAATCCAGCAGGGAGGCAGAAACCACGAACATCGCCATAGCCAGGCGAAAGTAAGCCATCTGTGGCCGAAAGAACCACAACTGGTCCGCCCCATTCCATTGAAAAAACGGAGGCTGCGGCCAATCCGCTTCCCATCGCGGATGACGCACAAACACCCAGTGCGCCAGCAACCCGGTGGCAATCGCCCCCGCCGGGGGCAGCCATTCGCTCCAGCCCCGCATCCGCGGCCACAGCAACCGGTACGCGCCCACCGCCACCAGCCAGAAAAATCCCAGCGGATGCGCCAGCAACGTCAGCGGTGCCAGCAATGCGGCGATCAAAATCCCTCGTTTGCTTCCATTCCACAGCGCCGCCAATCCAAAACATCCCAGCCCGATCGACAGATAGTAATTCATGAAGCCCATGTGAAACACGTAGCCGTAGGCAAGCATGGCGAGGCCAGGAAGGAGAAACCAAGGACGCTGGTGCGCCTCGATACTGGCCAGCGTAAACACACCCCAGAAAAACACCAGCACACAAATCGAAACCGAGATTTTTTCCGCGGCGGCAAACCCGAAGGCGCGGCTCAGAAACACCAGCATCCAGTCAAACAGCACATTGTTCCATTGCCAGACTGCGTAAACCCCCGGCGCCTTCCCTTCCTTCACTAGTTGGGCGAGCCACGCGTTATATATGTGGCTGGCCAAATCTCCCGCCTGGATGTGCCGGTGCCAGAAACACGGAACCAGCAACACCGGCGACACGAGCCAGCCAAGAAGTATTTCCCATTTACCGATTTTTGGGGCCGACGAGGATTCTTCCGGCCCATTGGCAACCTGCGTCGATTGGCCGCCGCGCGCGGCCTCATCCATTGGCATGCGGAATATTGTGGCACAGGCACCCTTGCCTGTGCAGCGTTGCGTGATTGGCGATCGCCTGCACAGCCAGGAGTTGCTGTGCCAGAGGAAAAACTACCGTGACGCCTGGGTCTCCCCGAGCTTCTTCAACCGGTCGCGCAGCTTCCGCTGCAGTGGGCTGGGCGTATTCGGATTGAACGCCACCAGATACCAGAGCGGCTGCGTCTTGTCTTTACTGAGGAAAGTCAGCGTATTCGCGTCCGCATTGGGATGGCGCGCCACGTTCTCGCGGATCGCCCCGTAGGGATGCTTCGCCAGCTTCCCGAGCGTCTTGGCATTCGTGCGTGGGTGCTCGCTGATCAGCCGCAGCATATAGTAATCCTCTTCCGGCGCCTGCTTGGCCAGCTTTTCCAGCATCTCCGGCTTGGCTTCCGCGCTCAGCACCAGGCCGATCTTTTCGTCCCACGCCGTGTTGATCTGGTTCAGCTCGCGGGTACGCGCGTGAATCAGTTCTTCTAGCGTGCGCCGCTCCTGTTGCATGCGCGCGATGGGCAATTGCGTCCCCTCCAGGGAGTCCAGCACGCGCAAGAGGTGCTGTCTCTCCCCGAAGACGATCTGCGAGGTGCGGTCAATCCGCCCGTTTTCTTTTTCCTTGTGCTGCACGAGGTCCGAACGTCGCATGTTTGGATGCTCCCAATGGCCCCCGGGCCTGCTACCGAAAGGAACATACTGACTACCGGCCTGCTCTGGAAGGCTCATAAAATTGCCGCCGCTTTCTGCTGGGTCCTGACTGGGCTCGCATTGAATTATCAGCCGGGGCTACGGTAGGGTAAAGAATTGCGGCGCGGGGCTGTTCCTGATGTGCAACACCCAGTTGCGGCGCGCGGCCTTCCCGGCGGCAAAACGTTTCTGCCGGTAAAATGCCGGTGTTACCAAGAGGAGCTTCCATGTCCGCTTTTGACGAGCACCGCGAGGAACTCGAACACTCCGAACAGCGCTTCGGCCGCGACCGCGGCCGCCTCGCCGTCTCCCTCGACCGCATCACGAACGCTCTGGTCTTGGTCGGCCAGCACGGCGTTTACTGTACTAGCCAGCGCAATCCCACCGTCCCCGCGATGGACCTCCGCATGGTCACGCAGGAACTCACCCACGCCAAGGAACTCATTCAATCTGTGATGGAAGAGTTACGGAAAGCCCGCCCCGTGCAGTAGCGAACCCGTTTCAGCGTTTGGCCACCGGAAGGACGAACTTCAGGGCGGTGTGTGTCGCGCTAAAGCTCACAACTTTTACATCTTTCAATCCCGCTTTTCGTCCGGCAGCCAGTACAGCATCTTCGGTAATGGTCTTCTGCCCCTTCGGATAGACCACCCACAGGGCCGTGCAGCCCTGCATTCTCCCAGCCAGCTTTTTTATCCCCGAGAGGCCGTCAGCCACTTCGACAAAACGAAAAATCCAGGGCGTCTCCGCTGAAAACTTTTCTCGTTCAACGTAAGAGCCCTGCACGCGGAGTTTTTCTATGAATTTGGCATCCGCATTCCCAAACACCGCAACCACCTGGCCCGCCCGTACACCTAGTTTTTCCAGCACGGACTTGGGATTGACGATCTTCTGGCGCCACTTCTCGGCGCGTTCCCCCAGCTTGAAAATAACCGTCCCCGCGCTGGTTTTGAGCCGTAGTTCACCATCCACGGCGGCGATATCACGGATGGAGGAAAATGGAATCTTAAGGCGTGGGTTGCCGCGGAACAGGATTTCCGTGCCCTCAAGCAGCGCTTTGCCGCGTACACTCTTGCCTGCCCATCGGGCGGTGCAAACGACCTCTTGCCCCATGACCGGCCCTCCTGTTTTTTGTCGTGAGTGCTTGCCTCACCTGGCGTGACCGCGAAAGCTTACATTCGCAAAAACGGGTTCGACTGTTTCTCTTCTCCGATCGTCGTAAGCGCTCCGTGCCCGGGATGCACCAGCGTCTCTTCCGGCAGCTTCATCAACTTCCCGTGCAGCGATTCAAGGATCTGCTCCATCGATCCTCCCCACAAATCTGTTCGCCCGATGCTCCCGGCAAACAGCGTGTCTCCAGCAAACAATTGCGGTTGCACCAGCTTCACCTTGCCACACTCCTGCGGCAGGTACAGTGACACGCTTCCCGGCGTGTGACCCGGCGTGTGAATCACGTCGACGTGAAAATCTCCCCAAGACAATGCGTCGCCCTCTTTCAGCAGGTGGTCGACCTCGGTAACTTCAGGCGCAGGCATCCCCAGGAACGCGGCCTGCTCGCCCACACCGTGATACAGCGGAAGATCCTCGCCGTGCATCATCACCGGCGCGCCGGTGTATTGGTGCAGCTTGGCTAGGCCGCCCACGTGGTCGATGTGCGCATGGGTACTGACGATCGCCTTGACGCTGAGCTTGTACCGTCCCAGCATGTCCAGGACGCGCTCGACCTCGTCGCCTGGATCGACCACCAGCGCCTCGCGGCTCTTCGGGTCGCCGATGATCAGGCAATTGCATTGCAGCATACCCACCGGAATGCGTACGTAGATCATCTCGCGGCTCGCGGCACCCGGCGCCTGCGCGATTTTTTCCCCAGCGTCCATACACCCGCAGTATATCCACTTTTCCGCAAACCCGTTATCCGCTGCTTCTTTACATCTAGGAAGCGTGCGGCATTCTCGACCTAACCCTCGCATACAAGAAAACTTGAGGTGCTCAACCCTTGGTTTGTAAGGGCAGGTCATACGATTGAATGGTGCGGCCCGCCTTCCCCGCATTTCTCACCCACTCGCTTGACTAGGGCTAACGCGGACCCACTTCTCTTCCACGGCTTTGCTAAACTGAAAGGGGAATGAGCAGCCCGTCCAACTCGCTTACGCAGGTCCTGCCCACGCCGCTGGAAGAAACGCATCGTCATGCCGGTGCGGCCATGGGCGTGTGGTTCGGCTGCTCCCTGCCCGATCATTTCGGCGACTGGCTCGCAGAATACCGCCAACTCCGCGAAGGAGTCGCCCTGCTCGACAAGAATTATCGGGCGTACCTCGAGTTCACCGGCCCGGATCGCGTGCGCTATCTCAACGCGATTCTGACCAACAACATCAAGGACCTGCGCGAAAATCACGGCGCCATTTCGCTCTTTCTAAATCCTCAGGGCCACATCCTCGCCGAAATCGAAACCTACGCCTTGCCCGACAAGCTCTTCGCCTACTCCTACGCCAGTATCCGCGAAAGCCTCATCCCTGCTCTTGACAAATACATCATCATGGACGACGTCACCCTCGGCGACCGTACTCCCGAATTCGCCACCCTTGCGCTCGAAGGCCCGAAGGCTGTCCTGGTCGCCGAGGAGCTCACCGGCATTCAACTCGCTGATCTGGCTGAACTCGAAACGCGCCTCGTCACCACTAACGCCATTCCTTGCCGCCTCGGCAAGCGCTCTCCTGGTGGTACGGCCAGCGCGGAGTTCCTCGTAGACCGCGCGCACGTCGAATCGCTTTGGACAATTCTTTCCGAAGCGGCACGCAAGCACGGCGGTGGCCCTGCTGGTTACACCGCGCTAAGCACGTTTCGCCTGGAACTCGGGGCTCCCTGGTTCAGCTACGACTTCGGCGAAAAGCAGATCCCTCACGAAGCAGGCCTGCACGAATCGCACATCAGCTATACCAAGGGCTGCTATACCGGGCAGGAAATCGTCGAACGCGTCCGTTCGCGCGGCCAGGTCAATCGCACCCGGGTCACTCTCAAGTACGACCTCGCGCCCAGTGGCACGGGCACTCCTGCCAGTGCTCCTGCCCCAGGTACACCACTTCTCTCCGATGGCAAGGAAGTCGGGTTCACCACCCGCTCCGGCTATTCTCCCCTGCTCAACACGCCCATCGGCATGGGCTACCTACGGCGCGAAAAATCCTCACCCGGCTCACTTGTCGCACTCACCGGCGGCACGGCTACTGTTGTATCGCCCCCCATGGCCTGAATGGGAATCCCTGCCGTACTGTTTCCCCAATGTTCGAGCGCTAAACCGAAAAGGCCGGCCGCGCCATCTTCTTGGCGCGCTAGGAAACCAGCATGTGCGGCAGCCCGTACATCGAAACCGAACACCTTCCCCTCGGCTTGCTCAAGGAGGATCCCAGTCTTCCTTCCTGGTCTCTTTCCGCAGCCCCAGGAAAGGCTATCCATCTGGCCGTTGAGGAAGCGAATGGACTTGCGAGCCGCACGGTTCGCACTGCGCACTTACTCGTAGGGCTGCTGCGCATTCGCGATGGTCTCCGGGCACCAATTCCGAGCGCGAGCCCGACGGAACTTGCCCGATTACGTCAAAGAATTCACGCCGGGCATTTACCTAGTTCAGGTGACACCGATTAACCGCGAGGCGCTGGGGAAAGCGGCGAGTTAGGCTTGTGCGGTCATCAATTCCCGGAGTTGTCGCACCAGGCGACTGCGGTCTTCCGGGTCCATCCCGATAAATTGCACCGCAATGCCATGATGTTCCTGGTGCCAGCGCACCACGCCGCGCCCGCGGACTTGTCCCAGCGGCATATCCAGCAACAACTTCACCAGACTGCGGATGGCTACTTTTTTCTTCGTGCGTAGAAACAGCCCTCCAAGCCCTAGGCTCTCCACATACGACACGTCTCGTTGCACACCGGATTGCCAGGCCGCCACAACGCTTTTCGGCGGCTTGATACGCGGATGCTGCCTCTGTTCAGTAACACCCATGGCGCGATCCTTATTGGGTGGGTGATCTGGGCCTGGGTAGAGCGGAGTCTACGCCCGGCGGGGTACCGGGTAAAGCAAAAACTCAGTCAAATTCGCTCCGCGGCGCCGTTTGCTCGGGTCCTACGCGACCCGCGGCAATGTCGGCCTTGAAATAGTTCTCGCCCTTCACCGGGAAACCCGCCAGTCGCCGAAGCATGGCGATCTGCCCCACGTGATTCAGCGTGTCCGCTACGGGTCCCTGAAAAAGCCTCTCCGGCGAAGCCGCGAGCTGCGCCTCGCTGGCCAGGAAGCCGTCAAAACCCTTCAGGGCCCCGAAAAACCGCTCCACTTCCCTGGCCCAGGGAAGCGGTTGCGACTCCTTCCAGCCGGGATTCCCGCTGGCCATCGTGAGAGCCCAGTCCTGCAAATCGCCCATGTGCGCCAGGATCTGTTCCGGTGTGCGTGCCTTTTCCGGCGGTTGGAATTTGGCGAAGGACTCGGGAACGTCGCGCAACGCCTTGCCCGCGCGATACGCAATCGTAGCCAGGCAGTGCCGCAGCAGGTCTCGTGCGCTTACCGTTTCGGGGATGGGAGAGGCCATAAATGCCTCCAGGAATGGCTACCAGAAAGCAACGGGCAGAAAACAGGAAGCAACCTTATACGGCACTTGCTATCTCTGCATTGCCACGGAGTCGTTTCCTGCTCACGGTTATCTATCTCACGCCAAATTCAGCGCCCTCTTAAACGAACCCTTTTCCGCGTCAATCTTTTTCTGCAGTTGCAGAATCGCGTAAAGCACCGCTTCCGGCCGCGGCGGGCACCCAGGAACATACACATCCACGGGAATCACCTGGTTGCAACCCTGCACAATCGCGTAATTGTTAAAGACCCCGCCAGACGTCGCGCACGCGCCCATGGAAATCACCCACTTCGGCTCCGGCATTTGATCGTAGAGCTGCCGGATCACCGGCGCCATCTTTTGCGACAGCCGCCCCGCCACAATCATGAGGTCCGCCTGTCGTGGCGAAGGCCGGAACACCTCGGCACCAAATCGCGCCACGTCAAACCGCGAGGCGGCCATGGACATCATCTCGATCGCGCAGCACGCCAGGCCAAATCCCAGTGGCCAAATAGAGCTCTTGCGAGCCCAGTTCACGGCTTTGTCGAGTTGCGTGAAGATAATACCCTCGTCCTGCAGCAACTTCCCAAAATCGTCGGGTTTCGTCAGCGTGACGGTTTTTCCCAAGCTCGTGCTCATAGGCATCGCCTCTATCCCATTTTTGCATAGTGCGCAGTAACACTCAAACGCCGGCAGCACAGGCTTCAGACTGTGTCCCGGCCCTGTAAAGGTTGCCCCTCGCCATGGCCTGCCTTTCCTCTTCGAGCATTTTTAAACCAACCCTTGACACGCCGTATACTCCTGCCGCTACGATGGGACGAACCATTCCCCGGAGAGTATGACGGCCCATGAGCAGCGATGAAACCAAACGCGCGGCGCAGGAGTTCCTCGCCGTCCAATTTACTGAACAAGTCCAACTCGAGGAAGAAGCCTTGAACCGCCAGGCCGCCCAGACCATGGCCAACAAAGTTTGGAATCGCGTAGCCGAGGCATTCAACGCCCAATGCAAAGCCTGGAATGCCGTGACCAAGGAAGAGTCTCTCGCCTGTAAGGACACCATCATGGGGGATCTGCGCATCCGTTGCGCCGGTAAACCGCACATGATCACCGTGCATTTCGATTCGCGCAAGCTCCAGGTGATTGTGCGTAACACCGCCCGCCCCGAAAATGAAGGCGATTCCGTTTTCTTCATTCGCGGCTACAACGGCGGCCGCGAAGCCGATCTTTCCCGCAACGACCAGCGCGTCAATCTCGATGTCGTCGTCCTCGGCGAACTTCGCGTCCTGGCCGGCATCGGCCGCACGGCGAAGTAAGAATACCGTTCAAGAATTTAATAATTTAAAAGTTCAAACGTTTAGAAGCGAAGGCTCTGGTCTTTTTTTTAACCTTTGAACTTTTGCACTTCCAGTTAGTCCCTGCTCTTACGGAACCCGAAGGACCACTTTCCCAAACTGCTTGGACTTCGCCAGGTAATTGTGTGCGGCCATGCAATCCGCCAGGTCGAACACCTTGTCCACCATCGGCTTCAACCTGCCTTGTGCCACCAGTTTCAGCACCGTGCGCAACTCGCTTTTCATTCCCATATACGACCCCAGAATCGAAAGCTGGCGGATAAATAGAAACCGGATGTCGATATGCGCGTCAAAGCCCGTCGTCGCTCCGCAGGTTACGAGCCGCCCGCCCTCCGCCAGGCTCTTCACGCTGTGGTCCCAGGTGGCCGTGCCGACGTGCTCGAACACCACATCCACTCCTCGCCCACGAGTTAGCTGCTTCACTTCCTTGGAGATCGGCATGATGCCGTGATGAATCACTTCATCGGCCCCCAGTTCCTTCGCCTTGGCAAGCTTCTCCTCCGTTCCCGCCGTGGCGATCACGCGTGCGCCGAAAAATTTGGCAATCTGGATGGCCGCGCTTCCCACCCCGCTTCCCGCGGCCAAAACCAGCACATCCTCTCCCGGCTGCAATTGCGCCCGGTTAATCAGCATGTGCCACGCCGTCTGAAACACCAGTGGCACCGCCGCCGCGTGGGCCCAGTCCAGATTCTCCGGATACGGCATGCAATTCACTTCCGGCACGCGCACGTATTCCGCGCAGCCCCCGTCAATCAGGTACCCCAAATTCGTGAACTCGCGGCAGCGGTTGTCGTTGCCCGAAACGCACGCCGGACACTTCCCGCAACTCACTCCAGGCGCCAGCACCACTTTCTGCCCGATGTGCACGGTCCTGACTTCGGACCCGATCTTGGCGACTTCTCCGGCCACATCGCTCCCCAGAACATGCGGCATCGGAAAGTTAACCCCGGGCAGTCCTTGCCTCACCCACAGGTCCAGATGGTTCAGCGCGCAGGCTCGCACGCGTACCAGCACTTCGTGCGCCCGAATGTGAGGCTCCGCCACTTCCGTATAGTGCAACACCGAGGGATCCCCGTGCTGATGAATAACCACAGCTTTCATAGCTGCCCTCCTGAACAAACGTCACATCTTTCTTAAATATATCGCATTACGATACTATTTGCATTCGTGGCACACAAAGTACATCGCCAAGCCATCTTTTGCTGTCCGCCTTGTCCAGCACACCCATGCCGACATGAATTGACTTCCCTTCTCGCGCGTCTTAGGCTTGCCTTTAGACCACATGGACCTCTTCGAGGAAATTGTGCGCATGCGGCGCGCCGGGCAACGCGGCGCCCTTGCTACCATTGTGCACACCAATGGCTCCATACCCAGCTACGAAAGCTCCCGTATGCTCGTCCGCGAAGATGGCTCTGCTCTGGGCACTATCGGCGGCGGGTGCGTCGAAGCTGACGTCTGGGCCGCCGCGCGGGAAGTCATGCACAAGGAAGCGCCCCGCAAACTCGTCTTTCACCTGAACAACGAAGCCACCTATGACAACGGCCTGATCTGCGGCGGCACCGTGGAAATCTTCGTCGAACCCATTTTGCCCCAACCGATCCTTTATCTGTTCGGCGCCGGCCACGTTTCCACCGCCGTGGCCAAGGCCGCGCAGGCCGTCGGCTTCGGCGTTGGCGTGATTGATGACCGCGAGGCTTTCGCCAATGCGCAGCGCTTCCCCATGGCCCAGGAGATTTACACCAGCTACCAGGAAGCCTTCGAAAAGATCCGCCCCGGCGGAGCCGCCTACCTCGTGATCGTCACGCGCGGCCACAAAGAAGACATGCGCGTGCTCGCCTGGGCCGTGCGCACGCCGGCCCGTTACGTCGGCATGATCGGCAGCCGGCGCAAGGTACTTAGCGTCTACAAGGCCCTTGAAAAAGAAGGCTACACGATGGAAGAGTTTGAGCGCGTCTACGCCCCCATGGGCCTCGACATCGGCGCGCTTTCGCCCGAGGAGATTGCCGTCAGCATCGTCGCGGAACTCGTTGCCGTTCGCCGCAACGTCGAATCCGCGCACAAGAAAGTCCGGCTTGGCGCTCCCAGCGCGGTTGAAGCCGAGTAGCTAAGCCAGGTAGCTCACGAGGTTCACCATGCTTGCGGCTGTCATCCTCTCCGGCGGAGCCTCCAGCCGCATGGGCTCGCCGAAAGCGCTGGTCTCCTACCAGGGCCGTCCTTTCCTGGAACACCTCTTGGAAGTCACCCAGCATCCGAAAATTTCCGTCCGCCGGGTTGTCCTAGGTCTGCACGCGGAACCCATCGCGCGCGCCATTCATCTTCCTGCTGACGAAATCGTCATCAACGCCGACTGGGAAAAGGGCCAGTTAAGCTCGATTCACGCGGCGCTCCACAGCCTACCCGCAGGCCTCGACGGCATGCTCCTTTTCCTCATAGACCATCCGCTCATCAGCGCTTTCCTGGTCAACGAACTGATCTCCGCTTTCTACGCTTCCCAAGCGCCCATGGCTTTGCCCGTCTTTCAGGGCCGCCGCGGCCATCCGGTGATTTTCTCTTCGCGCGTGTTTCCTGAACTCTTCGCCGCCCGGATGGACGTGGGCGCGCGCGCCGTCGTCTGGGCACACCGCGGCGAGATTTGCGAATTGCCCACCAATGAAGAAGGCTGCGTCCTCAACCTCAACGACCCCGAAACCTTCGACCGCGCCACGGGGCTGAGCTAAGCGCTGGCCGGTGCCTTTGCCGGCGCCAGCACCAGTAGGGCAACGCCCACAATCACCAACGCGGGCACGTCTCCCAGCAGGTGGCCGTGTTCGCCCGCATTTTGCATCGCCTGCACCGCCATGATCCCGGCGTGCACCAGGCTGGACCATGCAGTAAACGCGATCAAGCTCCGGTGTGCCGAGGGGTTCCGCGATGCAACCAAAAGAAAAATTCCCAGCGTCGCATACACTCCCAGGATCATCTGCTCGTATTCCGGCTGATGCGGCTGCCACCGCCACCCGCTCGGCCACAGAAACATCATCAACGGATACACGCCGACCAGAAAGATTACACCCACAAGGATAAGTACAATTTTGAGTGCACTTTCGCGATTCAAGTGAACACCTCCGCTTTGATTTTGGGATGGAGACTCGGGATCGCCTGCTGCAGTCATACCACTGATGCCGGCTGGCGGGAAGACCTCTCCTGGAAGGCCTCGCTCTAACGCTTCACCATCAAAATGACTTGGGGGTGCCCCACCCTTGGTTTACATGGGTGCGCCTTACGATCGAATGGCGTGGCCCCTCTTCTGCGCATCCACTTCTTCGGCCACTCCCCACTTCTTCACAACTTCGCCAAAACCGCCCGCAGCGCATCCTCCGCCAACTGCGCCGCGTGGAATGACGCCGACGGCAACCCACCCAGCTCTCCAGCAATCTCCGCAGCCTGCAACTCTTTCAATGCACTCAGCGCCCGCCCCTTCATTTTCGCCGTTAGCAGCGACCCGCTGGCAATCGAAGCCGTGCATCCCCGGCACAAAAACCGTACCTCGCGGACTACGCCGCCTTCGACTATCACAGCCAGCCTTAGCACGTCCCCACACACGGGATTGCTCACTTCCACCTGCACCGTCGCGCCCGGCAATTCCCCGGCATTCCGCGGATTCTGAAAATGATCAAGAACGATTTCGCTGAACATGCCTCGGCTCGCGCTTACGGTTTCGCAGGCAAAGCCAGCGCAGGAATCACATGCTGACTCAAATAATCTTCCGGTTGCTGGCGATGCTTTTCCCGATAAGCAAGGTAATCAATGGCTATTCCGCGGTCCGGTGTGCTCAATAAAACGTAAGACTCAAGCATTCCCGCGTCGCTGATCTTCTTTAGCAGCGCGAGATCGGGGTCGGAAGCAATCGCTTCGGGCTTGTCTTTCGGCAGCATGAACGCAAACTTCTTTTGCTCCTCGAAAGCTTCGTCCGCTGCCTTTGCCGGGGCCGGCTCCTCCTGCTTTCCGCTGGAGGAAGGAGTTTGCTCCTGAGCGTGCACGCGCCGCCCGAAAAAGCAGAGAAACACAAGGAGAAAGACTCTGATTGTTCTCGGCATTTGTGTTACCTGAAACGCGGGGCTGATTCCCGATTACTTCTTCGTCGGCAAATATTTCTTATCGACCGAAGCGATCACCACATAATTCGGATCCACCATCTCCGTCAGATGCAGCTTTCCGACCTTTGAAAACAGTTCGTACGCATCCATCTCCGACAGGCCGTAGTCCCGATGCATCCAGCGCACCACCTCCGTCACCGCGATGCGCACCGCATCCTCGAGCGGCCGGTAGATGCCCGCGGCCATGATTTCGCGCTCGTTTTCAAACCGCGGCCAACCCGTGGCCTTCCCTTTAATCAGCTCAAAACGGAACTTCGCGCGCATGGGTACTTCCACCGCGCTACCAGCCACTTCGCCGTCGCCCATCGCCGCGTGGCCGTCGCCAAAATAAAACAGCGCGCCCTTGACGTTCACTGGGAGATATAACGTATTCCCTGGCGATACCTCCGGCGCGTCCATGTTGCCGCCAAATTCCGCGGGCACTAGCGAACTCCGCGCCTCTCCATTCGCGGGCGCAACGCCAATGCAGCCCAAAAACGGCTTCAGCGGAAACTGCGTCTTGAAATCGGAATCCAGCGCCTGAAACGTAATCAGCTTTTTCTCCGCGTCGATCGGGTAATACCATGCACGCTCCGCCAACGGTTCCTTCTCGATCATCGGCGTGTAGTGCGTAGCGTTCGCCGCCCCAAAGCCTGGGCTGAACGTCCCCACGCCCTGTTTTCCATCCACCTGCAAATCCAGAATGTGCACGGCCAGCGTGTCGCCGGGCTCGGCTCCCTCAATAAAAAACGGTCCCGTTAGCGGATTATCAATCTTGATAAGCGAGAACGGATCACCCGGCTTTTGCAGCGCATTGCCAAAACAATCCAGCGAACTCGCCTCTAGCAGCCCGCCGGCCTTTACATGCGCCACCGATTCCGCCGGCCCGAACGTCGCCTTCACGTTCTCCATCGTCCCCTTGAACCGGACCACGTCCCCGTCCGCGCCCTGCCCCCATATGCCGAAAGGCGCCAGGCAAACCGCCAGCACACCAATCATTCCTTGAATCTTCACCGCACGCCTCCTCGAAATTCCCCTGAAACTTCATCACACTAGGAGCACTCGGTCAACCTTGGCTGGACATTGGATCAACGCTGAATCTTTCGGGATTGCTTCTTTACTTCGTTGCTGCATTGCTTCTACTCTTCTTCCGTGCTGCACGTCGTCGCCGCCATCATCGAACGCCCAGACCGCCGCCTGCTCATCGGCCAGCGCCGCCGCGGCGACACTTCGCCTCTGAAATGGGAATTTCCCGGCGGCAAGGTGCGCACGGGCGAATCGTTCGAAAAGGCGTTGCGCCGAGAATTACACGAAGAACTAGGCGTCATGCTCGACAAATGCGCTGAGATCGCCAGCATCCGCCATCGCTACGCAGGCACTTCCGAGCCGCTGGAGATCCATTTTTTTGCCGCGCAAGTTCCCGTCGACGAGATTTCACCGACAGCATTTGAGCAGACCGCCTGGGTACTGCCCCGCGAACTTTCCCAATACGATTTCCTGGCTGCCAATCAGAATCTCCTGGCTCTGCTGGCCACTGGCCGCATAAAGCCCGCGGAAGTGCTTGCCGCTTTGTAGCGGTAGGGGCAAGACGACCTGATGGTTAAAACCTAGGGGCTACCTTCCCCATGGCGCAATCGCTTTGATGTA
>DATFSI010000031.1:0-6864 GCA_035262705.1 Candidatus Acidiferrum sp.
AGTTTTCTCCGAGACGTGGCTCGCCGATCACTTCCAGATTTGGATCCTTCCAGTGCAAGCCGACCAAATCACCTGTGTCCTCAGATAGGTGCAGCGTTGCCGCGGTCGTCTCGATTGTTCTGATTTGAGCTGTCGCAGTAACGGTGAGGCAGAAAGCAGCAGTCGCGAGAGCTACAAATCGAATGAAGAGCCGCATCGCATTAACTTTGTTATTTCTCATGAGTGAGGCTTCTCTCGGTGTCCGGATTTGACCGCAATCTTACCTCAGTCGTTCACGAAAGAACCGCCAATCGGTGTAACCACGCACGGATATCACGCAAAAAACCGGATGGAGCATCCGGCTTTCACGAAGCACTTACCAAAATTGGTTGTGGGGGCTGCAATGCACCGAAACCGTCACCTTGATTCTGCCGTTTCGGTATAGCTTTGCTCGCGAAAAGGTGGCATAAGTTGTTTTGCCGTCATCGGGGCAGGGAATAGACCAACTCCCATATCTACAACGCTGAAGCGCGGAGGTCACGTGGTCACTTCGCCCGTGTCCACAGGCTAGTACCAACCTTACCGATAACCGTTAATCGGGGCCTTGCAAAAAGATCAACGAAAAAACCTGATTGCCCCCTGTATCTTTTGCCAGTCGGCTTTAGAGCAGCCACAGTCGAGACTGCCAAAAGGGTCGTCAGTTGAACAAAGAACCCAGGTGCCGCCCAACGTCCACGCACGATGTGAGACATCGGCCTGAATGGCCTCCACACGCAAAGCGGAGGAGTATGAGCAATCGACACTCGGGTACGATCCTTGGATTCTTCCTTTTCTGTATAGCAAGTGCAGCGTCGGCACAAAACACTCCCGACATTGCGAAGCTCGCGGCCAACGCCTCCAAAGAAAGCCAAGCGTGCATCGCTTGCCACGAGAGCGGATCCGCTCCTCTGGTCGTGCAGCAGTGGGCTGCCAGTAGCCATGCGGAAGTCGGCACTGGCTGTTATGAGTGTCACCAGGCGGATAAGTCCCGTCCCGACGCGTTCGATCACAATGGCTACAGTATCTCGGTGATGGTCACGCCTAAGTCTTGCGGCATGTGCCACGCGCAGCAAGCCGAAGAATTCCAAACCAGCCACCACGCACAAGCTGGGCAGATCCTCGGTTCACTTGATAATGTGCTGGGCGAGGACGTTGAAGGTCCGGCCGGCGCCGCTATGGGTTGTCAGAAATGTCACGGGAGCGTGGTAAAAGTGCTTGGGAAAGGAAAACTGGACCCGGCCACTTGGCCGAATGAGGGCATCGGGCGCCTCAACCCCGATGGATCGAAAGGTTCATGCTCTGTGTGCCACAGCAGGCACACATTCTCTCTCGCGATTGCGCGCCAACCAGAGAGTTGCGGTTATTGCCATCTAGGACCCGACCATCCGCAAGCTGAAATCTACGACGAGAGCAAGCACGGTGTGACGTACCGGGCACTCATTTCACGGATGAATCTGAATGCACCCACCTGGATTTTAGGCAAAGACTACAACGTGGCGCCAACTTGTGACACTTGCCACATGGGCGCAACTGCAAAGCTGCCCTCAACCCACGACGTGGGCGCGCGCATCTCCTGGAACTTGCGCCCGGAAGTTGCCATCAAGCAAAAAGATTGGGAGAAACGGCGCGAAAACATGAAATCCGTCTGCGCGAATTGCCACGCCGCCGATTGGATCGACAACTTCTACGTTCAGTTCGATGGTGTGGTGGATCTGGGCAACGAAAAATTCTTCAAACCTGCAAAGGACGTGATGGCCAAGCTGCAGCAGGCTGGGAAAATCACAAACACGCCGTTCGACGCGCCTATCAAGTGGACCTACTACGAGCTATGGCACCACCAGGGTCGGCGCGCGCGCATGGGTGCTTCGATGAACGGCCCTGATTATGTGCAGTGGCACGGATTCTATGAAATCGCCAAGATTTTCTACAGCGAGTTTCTGCCGGAGGCCGAGCACCTGATGCCCGGTATCACGACGAGCATCAAAGAAAGTAGCTACAACCAGTGGATGAAGGGCTTATCGCCGGAGCAGCGACAGAAAATTCGGGACTTCTACCGCCAGCGCTACGAGGAGCCGCCGAAGTAGAGAGCATGATTCACTGGTAGGCCGTTCGGACAGTAAAAGGGACCTTTGCGCGTTTCGATTGCCATCGCGAATGGATGGCATACAGTGACCTCAGTCCTTCCGCCCATCAGGCCAACCTACCGTGACGGTAGCATGCGCACGATCTTTGTAATGCCGGGGCCTTATCGAAGAATATTCAAGACCGGGAGTGTAGCGCCGTGGCGCCACTAGAGACGTCGTCCAAGCCAGAAAAAGGTCCCAACCAACGCGTCCCTTCAGACGGTTTCGACATCACCCGCCGCGAAGTGCTCACTACTCTCGGAGTGCTTGGTGCGTCCGTAGCTGCGGGTGCGATGGGCTGGGGAGTTTTGGAGGGTCTCGTCGCTCTCCGCCAG
This sequence comes from Candidatus Acidiferrum sp., assembly GCA_035262705.1. Lineage (GTDB taxonomy): Bacteria > Acidobacteriota > Terriglobia > Acidiferrales > UBA7541 > Acidiferrum. The sequence goes on from DATFSI010000031.1 coordinate 2,477, forward strand.
CCCGTGCAAAGCTGGCACAAATCTGTATGCCGCTTCTGCGGAACTGGATGCGGTGTGCTCATCGGCATGAAGGACGGCCAGGTCGTTGACGTCCGCCCCGACGAACTCGCCCACAACAAAGGTGTCATCTGTATCAAGGGATCCATGTTGCCGGAGTTGGTTCGAATCCCCGGTCGGCTCACCACTCCCAAGATCCGCAAGAACGGCACCCTCGTTGACGCGTCTTGGGACGAAGCCATGGGCCTGGTCGCCTCAAAGTTTTCCGAATCCATCCGCGCGTTTGGGCCGGATGCGGTCGCCTTCTACGGTTCCGGCCAGCTGTTTACCGAAGAGAGCTACACGGCCAACAAGCTGTTCAAGGCGGGAATCCGCACGAACAATGTGGATGGCAATCCGCGTCTGTGTATGGCCTCGGCCGCAAGCGGCTACATCTCCACTTACGGTAAGGACGAGCCGCCGGGTTGCTACGCCGACGCTGATAACGCCGATTGTTTCTTCATCTTCGGTGCAAATCCGTATGAGTGCCATCCACCAATCTTTGAGCGCATTCGCCAACGCAAGCGGTTGCATCCGGAGGCGGTCATTATATGCGTAGATCCGCGCCGCACTATGACGGCGCACCACTCCGATATTCATCTGCCAGTCGTGCCGGGCACCGACTTACTGCTGCTGAATTCCATAGCCAACGTCATCTGCGAAGAGGGCCTGGAGAATCAGCAGTTCATCCAAAAACATGTCCGCTTCAGCGACGGCGAAAAGGATCGCGACTTTGCGCAGTTCCGCGAATTTTTAAAGGCCTTTGCTCCCGAAAGAGTGGAGCCGGAACTCGGCGTTTCCGCCGGCGATATCCGGCGCGTGGCCTTCCTCTTCGCACGGTCGAGAGCCACGATGTCCCTGTGGACGATGGGCGCCAACCAACGGACCCAAGGCACTTTTCTCAACAACATGTTGAATGGTCTCCATCTAATTACCGGCCAGATCGGCAGGCCTGGCGCGACTCCCTTTTCCGTAACGGGCCAGCCCAACGCGTGCGGCGGTGTGCGCGACACCGGCGCGCTGGCCCACGCGCTTCCCAACGGCCGCTTGGTCGCGAATCCCGAGCATCGCACGCAGATGGAGACCCTCTGGAACGTGCCGGTGGGCACTATCTCGCCGAAGGTTGGACTGGACGCCGTCAATCTTTTTCGCGCCATGGAACGCGGGAGTGTCAAAGCAGTGCTCATCATGTGCACGAACCCGGGCACTACTCTGCCTTCAGCAACACGCTATGAGGCAGCGATGGAAAAATGCTTCACCGTTGTCGCCGATGTTGTGGAAGGCAGTGAGACGCAGCGCCATGCCCAAGTGGTTCTACCGGCAGCGTTGTGGATCGAGAAGGAAGGGGTTACCGGACAAGGCGAGCGCCTCTATCAGCTCACCGAAAAACTGCTCACGCCTCCCGGAGAGGCGCGCAGTGATTTGCAAATTCTCGTGGATCTCGCTGAGCGTCTCGGCCACGGCAATCTGATTCATGCCCGTACTCCCGAAGCCGTTTGGGATGAATGGCGCAACGTTTCGGCACAAAGTTTGTACAACTTTCAAGGCATCACGTATGCCCGCCTCAGAAAGGAACGCGGCCTGCAATGGCCCTGTCCAACCGAGGACCACCCAGGAACAGCGCGCAGGTATGTCGAGGGAGAGGATCCCTTCGTCACAAAGGGCGCAGGCATCGAGTTTTATGGGAACCACGATAAGAAAGCGGTCGTTTACCTGCGACCGTACGTACCCTCGCCAGAGCGCCTGTCCGTGGAATATCCAATGTATCTGACCACGGGCCGAATTCTGGAACAGTTTCACACGGGCACTCTCACCGACAGAATTTCGGAGCTGAGCGCGGCCGCTGGCCCAGCAAAGATTCATATAAATCCACAGGACGCGTTTGTTTTAAAAATATCTGACGGAGACCCTGTCGAGGTGACGAGCAAATACGGCGCGGTGCGCGGCGAAGCCAAGCTAAGCGACATGCCGCGGCGCGGCGTAATCTTTGCCTCGTTCTACGACGCGAAGCTTTTGATCAACCAGGCCGTTGCTGATAATTACGATCCAACCTCCAAGGAGCCGGAATACAAAGTAACCGCCGTATCTGTTCGGAAGGTGACTTCGTGAACATCGGCTACGCTCAGCTCGTCTATTTATTTGGAACTCTGTTCTGTGTGATGGGCATCTTGCTGAGCATTCGCACGGCCCGTATGCGGTTCGGCAAGCTCAATAACGAGCCTTCCGTTTCTTTCTGGATTACCCGATTGCCAGCGGAGTCCGCTGCCAAGCTGGTGGCCTTTGCGTCTTTGGTTGTAATGCCTGCCGGTGCCTTATTCATCGCCAACTATCACACCTTTGAAGGCGTACACGAAGTCAGCGGGTGCGCAAGCTGCCATGTAATGCGCCCCATGGTGAACGACATGATGGACCCCCAAAGCGGAACTTTGGCTGCGCGCCACTACAAGAACAAATGGATCGCGGAAAACCAGTGCTATCACTGTCACAGCGACTACGGCTTCAGCGGAAATATGGAAGCGAAGTTGACGGGATTTCGACACCTGGCGCGCTATACAACCCACACTTATAAAGAACCGATCATGGCTCGCGTGCGCTTTAATAATCAGAATTGCCTCAACTGCCACAAGAACACGCCGAAATTCCAGGTTGTCCAGTCCCACCACACTGCGGCAGGACGGCTGGCGAGTAATCAAATGATTTGCTTGAATTGCCACGGGCAGGCTCACCCCTCTTCCTTACAGCGCACGCCAGGGTCGGCCGACTATGCGCGACTCATGGAGCCGATGCAATGAGACTCCTACACTGGGAATGCTGGTGCGCCATTATCGCCTTCCTCATGACCCTGGCCTTTGTGCTCTTCCCCGGCCCCTATGAAATGGCTGTCTTCACGTTTCTCGCGCAACCGCTTTTCGCGTTTGCCGCAATCAGCTACCTCGTGAAGGTGCTCCGCGACCTTCGCGAGCGCAAAGTTATGTAGGAAGGTTCCGGGAGGCTTCACTGAAAACATTGTTCATGTGCGTGTTTTTGTTGCTGGCAGGCGGTGCTGTCCTAGCGCAATCCGATCCCACACCCATTCAAATCGGATCCGTCACATTTTCGGGGAGCATTCGGGAACGCTACGAAGCATGGAGTTGGTTCGAACCGACCACTCCCGGCGCTCAGAATCTCTACGGCTATTCAGGAACGCTGATTCGGTTTGGCCTCTCCCAGAAACGCGATAAGTACGATTGGAATGTCGAGTTTGCCGTCCCTGTGCTGTTGGGGATTCCGAATAAGGCGGTGCTACCTGCACCGCAAGGGCAACTCGGCTTGGGCGCTTCCTATTACGCCGCTAACGACAACCAGAAATACACCGCATTTATCTTTCCCAAACAGGCCTTTTTTCGCATCGACGGTGCCGAATCGCAGCTACGGTTCGGGCGTTTCGAGTTCATCGACGGGGGCGAGGTGAAGCCCAAAGACAAAACACTGGCGACCTTGAAAAACGATCGCATCAGCCAGCGCCTGATCGGACCGTTTGGGTTCAGCGACGTCATGCGCAGCTTCGACGGCTTACATTACGTCTATTCCACGGGCCCCTGGAATTTCAACGCCATGAGTTCGATTCCGACGCGCGGAGTTTTCCAGGTCGATGGCTGGGGTTGGGTAAAAACCCCGGTCACCTACGTATCTATGACCCACGAGATTAATCATGGCGAAAATCAGAACCATGCGGAATGGCGGATCTTTGGCATCTACTACAACGATAGTCGCGGCATCGTGAAAACCGACAATCGCCCCGAAAGCGTTCGCGCGGGCGACCTAAGTGCAATCAACATTGGCACCTACGGCGGCCATTTTATCGATGCTCTTCCCACCTCCGCTGGCAAGTTCGATTTTCTTGCATGGGGAGCTTGGCAAAGTGGCAGCTGGGGGAACCAGACTCAGCGAGCCGGTGCTGGCGCGCTGGAAGCCGGTTTTCAGCCCAACTTTTGGGAAAAGGTACGCCCCTGGTTTCGCGGCGGCTACTACTATGCCTCCGGCGACGGCAATCCCAACGACAACGTTCACGGTACATTCTTCACCATCCTTCCCACACCCCGTGTTTACGCGCGGTTTCCGTTCTTCAATCAGATGAATAACCGCGATCTTTTCGAGGAAATCATGCTGGGCCCGGGCAAGAATTTCACCATTCGCAGCGACATCCATGGCCTCTGGCTCGCGAACAGCCATGACCTTTGGTATACCGGCGGCGGCGCCTACCAGCCCTGGACTTTCGGATACACTGGTCGCCCATCAAACGGACACACGGACCTGGCAACCCTCTACGACATCAGCGGCGACTACAAATGGAAATACGGAATTTCCGTTGG
>DATFSI010000032.1:0-21175 GCA_035262705.1 Candidatus Acidiferrum sp.
GGTCTGGCCATCCAAAAATTCCATGGCGATGAAAGCGCGGCCACTTTCTTCGCCGATGTCGTAGATTGTGCAGATGTTTGCATGATTCAAGGCGGAGGCGGCTTGCGCTTCTCTCTGGAATCGCGCCAAGGCTTGAGAATCCTTAGCGACTTCGTCGGGAAGGAACTTCAGGGCTACGAAACGGTGCAGGCGCGTGTCTTCGGCCTTATAAACAACACCCATTCCGCCCCCGCCGAGTTTTTCAAGGATACGGTAGTGGGAAACAGTTTGCCCAATGAGCGTGTCGGAGTTCGCCACAGTGCGGAAATCTTAGGATGCACGCCTGAGACAAGTCAACGAATCCTAGCGGTTTGCGCGAAAACTGGCGAAGGGGGCCAAATCGCCTGTAATGGTGCGGCGATTCAACGCAATAGCAATGCGTAGCAACTTAGTCGCTGTCATCCTTTTCCGTTGGTTGTAAGTTCGAATCCACAGGGCCCGCTATTTGTTTTCCTTGCGTTAGCTCAGGCTCTTCCTCGTCCTCTCGCTGAATGTAGCGGATTTTGCATCGACGCTCGTCTAAAACTTTGGCTATCGCCTCCTTCATCCACGCTCTCTGAATCGCTGCAAGTTTTGCTTCCGAGCAAATATGACTGGACCGCTCCAGCATCTGCCATCTGCGAATCGCATGATTACTCCATCGAGACTAAGCATCGTTAGTTAGCATTTTGACCCTGTCCGAAGGGTCAGGTAAGGGATCTGGCCACAGTTGGAAAAACAAGGCTGTACGCATTAGCTTCTTCTGGCCAGTAGCCTGGCACTTGCCTGTACCCGTAGCCTGAGAAGGCTTTGAGGGACACAGGGCCATACACGGTTTTTCGCTGCAGCTTTTTTCTGTCAGGACGTCCAGAGACCTTCCCACGCAAGGTTTGGCGATCGAGAAAGAAGAGGGACGGCGCACGCGTTTTCCGGGGGTTTTTGCTTCTAGCAATACTCGGAATTGGCGCCGGCAGCACGCACGCCCAAACGGTCAGAAATGTAGGCACACTCCAGGCCACTCCGAGCACTGTTTCCCTTGGGACAGTGCCCGTTGGTTCAAGCGTCACCCAGTCGGTACAAATAAAGAACTACAGTACCCAGAGTACGACCATTTCCAGCGCTAGCATCAGCAGTTCGTTGTTCACCACGAGCGGCTTGACCTTGCCGCTCACTCTGGCCGCTGGAACTACTAAAACGTTCACGCTAAAGTTCTCTCCCACTCAGACGGGCAGCGACACTGGAACCCTCACCTTCAAACGCAGCTCTGGCGCGACGGAGCTGACGATTCCTCTGAGTGGAGCGGGAACGACCGCTACGCGGACCATTACCGCGTCGCCCACTAGCCTGACCTTTGGCAATGAAGCCATCGGAAGCTCTGAAAAACTCGCCGTTACGCTCAAGAATACGGGCAACTCGAGTTTGACCCTCTCGCAGATATCGTTGACCGGAATCGATGCGAGCATCAGCAGTGGTTTGGGTGGCGCGACGATTGCCTCGGGCCAATCTGCAACCCTGGATGTTACATTTGCTCCAAAAATGGCAGAGCAGATGAGCGGCAGCGTAAAAATCACCAGCAACGCTTCCAATTCGCCCACGGTGATACAGCTCAGCGGTGCGGGTGTTTCTTCAATGGCACATTTCGTCGCCTTGAGTTGGGAAGCGAGCCTTTCTTCCGGTGTTATCGGTTACAACGTCTATCGTGCGATCTCCGGCTCCGCTTTCGCAAAACTCGTTTCGTCACCCGTCAGCGGACTGAAGTATACTGATGGGACCGTGCAGCCAGGCAAAGCGTACGAGTATGTCGTGACGTCCGTCACCTCGTCCGGCAAAGAAAGCTCTTATTCGGGATCCGTCACGGCAGTTATCCCGTAACCAAACGGGCCAGCAGGTTCCTCTTTATGCCCTCTTGGACGTAGCTGATTTCCGCGAAAGGCAGCGAGCTGCTCGTGAATAATTGCTCCGAGATGACGCGCAACGCGCAGCCGAGCAATAGCAGCGCGAGTCCAGCAAACATGAGTGCCGGACTGGCCAGAATGCCCATACCACAAAAGGAAGAAAGAATTCTCTGGCCGACAGCGAAGACCATTGCCGCAATGCATCCTACCGTTAGTGCGTGGCGAGAGGCGCCCCAAATTCGGGGCTCAGTTGGCCGCTGAATTCGGCCCAGATTGCCAGGGCCCCTGTCTGAATGACGGATAAACTTACAATAGGGAGAGGATCTTGGCTGCCGTCTATGGCGCAGGACAATTGCTCGGCGCCGGTTCTCCGGCAAATCGGGCTGCCATCCAATCCAACTGATCTCGCAGGGACCCGTAGACCACGGGATCATGGCCTAGAGCGGGATAAACATTTCGCTGCACACGTGCTCCAGCGCTGCAAAAGCGCTGAAAGACAATTCGGCTGGCGGAGTCCGTGAACAAAATGTCGTCGCCACCTCCGACCAGCAGCAAAGGACCGTAAACCGTTTGCTTTCCTGGTTGGTCTCGCTGGAAGAATTGTTGGATGTATTTGTTGTTCTTCCAGCCGGGAAGAAAGATCTCGTCAGTCGGGAGGGCAGCAAACGCGCCACTCGCGGCACTGCATCCGTCCTCAATGGACGCGTTGTAAACCGCTAGCGCCTTGCTGGTCAGAACTTCTTTGAGATCGAGTTCTGGGTAAATGGTCTTAACGCCGAAGACCCAAAAGCCCACAAGGCCATTGAGCACGGGCAGCTTTACGCGCAGGATGGAGTCGAGGCCGTCCTCGAGGTCACTTGCCCCGGCCAGAGCCACTGTGCCGAGAAAATCCGGATCCTTGATGGCGCCTTGCAATTGCGCAACGCCCAGGCTCGCAAGCCCTCCTTGCGAATGGCCGACGACGACCCATTTTTTGCCGAGATCAGGGACGGCGGCGCGGGCCGCTGGCACGGAATTGATTACATCCGTGCCATTGCTCAGCATGTCGAGGTAGGCGTGGCGGCCTGACGTTCCGAGTCCCAAGTAATCGGTTGCCACCACCGCGTAGCCCATCAGGACGTATTCGTAGAGGCCCTCCCAGTTGTAAAACAGCGACTTCATTAGGGACGGAGCACAGGCTCGAGCCACACCGCTGGTGCCATGGGACCAGGCAAGGACAGGCCACCCCCCTTTGGGGGCACGGCCGTATGGCACAAGGACCACGCCGGAAGCGATTGCGTCCTGGTTACGTGCCGTTCGCGTGTGATAGAGGATGCGAATCGCCGTGACACCTGGAGGCAACGCAAAGTCGCTGGCTGGTTCGGATCGCGCCAGGGTGCCCGGCGCAAAGTCTGTTTTCAGGCCTTCCGCGGAGTAAAAGGGCGTGAGAGAAAGCGCCCGTGCGGCATCCATTTCTTCCCCGGCCTGGCGTGACAAGGCAAACAGATTGGCACCCCCGGCCGACACCTGCTGGGCCGGCAGTGCTCCCGCTAAAGAAGCCGCGGCCACAACAGCGACGCACAGAAGGCTGGGACAGGAAGAAATTCTTTGCGACATATCTCTATTTAAGACCTTTGAGGCGGGGTGGCGTGCTACCCAATTTTGATGCTTGAGTGGACAAAAGGATGAATTCTTGAGTGCCGGATTCAGAGGTTGGAGGAACCGAAAGAAAAAGTGCATCATCTGGGACGACCGTACATCCAATGCCACAAGAACTTTCCAACCGGCAAGAGACTTGCGAACGCGGAGGAACAAGACAGGAGTGCGGAGCTGCAAATGGGTTCCCGATTCCGGTCGAAGAACTTGAGGGCGATGCCGCCGGCCGGCACGCCGCAGTATAAGTAGATAACCGAAGCCTGGGTGCGAACCTTTGGGACGACAACCAGGGGTCCTTAACAACGGAGGATGTCTTCATGCGCAGAACAATTTGCGGTCTGGTGTTGCTCGTCTTGATTCTCTTTCCCGCCGCCAAAGGTGGGACCAAGGCAACGGACAATTCCGCCGAGCCAAATAAGTTTTTTCACGAGTTCGTTGGGCTGAATGACGATCAGATCCGGGAAATCCGCGAAGGAAAAGCGGTCGCGAAGATCCTGGATTCGCCCACTGCGGACCAGGTGTTCGTTTTCGGCTCCGTGTACATCAATTCGACGCCGGAGCGCTACCTGAAATTCGCAACGGACACAGACGCGCTGCGCAAACTCCCGAGCTATATCGCGCTCCGCCAGTTCAGCGATCGGCCGCAGCTTTCCGACCTTACCGGCTTCACGCTGGATGAAGAAGATTTCAAGCAACTGAAGAACTGCAAGCCGGGGCATTGCGAAGTGCAACTGCCAAGCGAGGCGATGGAGGAGTTTCAGCGCGCGGTAAACTGGTCAGCGCCGGACGCCAACAACCAGGTGAATCGGGAGGCGCAGAAAATGGCGCTGCAAGCGCTACTCGATTACAAGGAGGGAGGCAACGCCGCGCTGGGAACTTATCGGGACAAGAATCATCCGGCGGTTGTCGCTGACACGTTCGCGGCGTTGCTGAACCGTTCGAAAGCGCTTCCCGAATATTTGCCAGAATTGCGCGAATACCTTCTCGATTACCCCAAAGTGGACGCCAAAGGCATCGAGTCGCAGTTTTATTGGGAGAAGGTGAACTTCGGACTGAAGCCGACGATTCGCATGGTCCAGGCGGTGATCTATAAAGGAAACTCTCCCGAGAAGCCGGCTTATGCCGTGGCGGTGAAACAGCTCTACGCAAGCCACTATTTTGAAAGCGCTCTGGACTTGACGATTTGCGTCAAAGACACGCAACATCCCGGCTTTTACCTGATTACGATGAAGGGATCGCAGCAGGCGGGGCTGACAGGGTTCAAGGGCAGCATTGTGCGGAAAGTCGCCGTCGATAAGACGCGGTCATCGCTGGAAAAGGCTATGGCTTCGATCAAGCAGAAACTCGAGTCTCAGGCCCAATAACGTGAATGGCCCGGTGTGAGGACCAAATGTCTTTTCCCGATCGTCGCACCCTCAACGTACTGCTGACCACACTGTTTTTCGCCGTGGCATTGGCGATTGTCTATGTCGCCCGCGCCGTCATAGTGATTTTCGCTTTTTCGATCCTGTTCGCATACCTGATCAATCCCATGGTGAGATTTCTGCAGAGCCACTCGCTGTTTTTCAAGAACTTGCGGGGACCGCATGTAGCGGAAGCATATCTGGCACTGTTGATTCTTCTCGGGGTCATTCTCCATGGCGTGGCGCCGCAATTTGTGCCCCGCGTTGGGCACCTCATCAGGGAATCCCCGGCGGTGTTGGAGACCGTTTATTCCGGTGATATCGCGGTGGCCATGGGGCAGCGCAACGGCTGGGATGAGGCCCAGTCGCAGCGCGCGAAAGCGTTTCTTCAAGAGCGCCGCGAGAAAATCCGTGCTGTTGTGGATTCGGTGCAAGAGTTCGTATCGGTCGCCTTCGGGGGGTTCCTGTTGATCCCGATCCTTGGGATGTTTTTTCTGAACGACGGCGAAAACCTTGCAAACGGAGTCATCCGTCTCCTCTCGACCAAAGAAACCTATGACGAGGCGCGTGCCTTAGCCGCCGATCTGAACGAGATGATGCGGCATTACATCCGGGCCAAAGTAACCTTGGCCGTGCTCTCGCTGGTCTTTTGTTCCGCTGGAATGTTGTTTTTGGGATATCGCCATGCGCTAGCTCTCGGGCTCATGGCCGGCGTCCTGGAGTTTATTCCCGTGGCCGGCTGGATTACGGCGCTGATCACTATCTCCACGGTCGGGCTCATGATGCACGCCCACTGGATTTGGATGGCGCTGCTGCTCGGACTGTGGCGGGTGATTATGGACTATTGGATTGCCCCTCGCGTGATGGGCCACGAGTTGGAGATTCATCCGCTGCTGGCCATCTTTACCGTTATGGTCGGGGGCGCGATCGGCGGAATCGTTGGAATTTATCTTTCGGTGCCGATTGTGGCCGCCTTGCGAGTGGTCTGGTGCAGGGTTGTCCTTCTTAATCCGAATGCCAATCACGCTGCTGACCCGGTAACAGTTCCGGGTTCCAAGCATGTGCTTGCCGAGGAGACCTAAAAACTATTTTGTCCGGCGCGAGAGAAAGCTTGGCCGGGCGGGCGCTTCTGGGTTGACATGGGGATTGTAATACGCGCATTGTCGTACGCGCTCGCGGGCACTTGCTGGAGATCGCCTTGTGGGCCGTGGTCTTTATGCTCCGCGGAGAGTTCCAGGACTTCGCCAGTGCCTATTATCATTCTGCGGTCAACGACACCTCGCTGGGTTACGGTGACCTGATTATGTCTCCCTCCCGGAAATTGTTGGGGCCGCTGGAGACCGCGAACGGCATGCTCCTGTTTGGAGTTTCCACGGCCATGATTTTTGCTGTGATTCAGCGGTGGGTCGAAACCCGGTACGTCGATCTCAAAGAGTAAGGGTGTTCAGGAGAAACGCGATGCAGACAAAACGCGAATTATTGATCTCAAAAGGCTGGATGCAGGGAGTGGCGCTCGTGGGGCTGCTAGGCCTGCTTCTTCTCGGCATTCTCGCCTATCGCACATACACGGACGAGCCGCCGATCCCGTCGAAGGTGATTGACGCCGACGGCCAGCTTCTTTTTACCGGAGAAGACGTCTTGTCCGGCCAGGAAGTCTTTCTGAAAAATGGGCTGATGGAGTACGGCTCGATCTTTGGCCATGGCGCGTACCTCGGACCGGACTTTACCGCCGACTATCTCCATCGCGCCGCGTTGATTGCCAACGAGCTAAATGGCTCTTCTTTGAAAACTCCGCGGGAAGCCGTCGTCGCGGACTTCAAGGCCAACCGGTACGATGCGGCTTCGGGAGTCCTGAAGTTTTCCGCCGCGCAAACCGAAGCTTTTAATAAACTCGTTCTTCACTACGGTGAATTCTTTGCCACTCCCGACACGCGCAACGGCTTGCGGCCGTCGGCAATTACGGACCCCGGACAAATCAGGCAATTGACCGCGTTCTTTGCCTGGTCAGCTTGGACCGCGTCCGCTTTGCGTCCCAATCTCAATTACTCCTATACGAACAATTGGCCTCCTGAACCACTGGTCGGAAATCACGCCACCGCCGACGCCCTGGTCTGGAGCGTGCTCTCCTTGATCGCACTTCTCGGAGGCACAGGGCTCTTGCTCGCCGCGTTCGGCAGATGGAACTTTCTCGGCTGGCACGGACGCGAAGACCAGCATCTTTCTTTTCGCACACCGAACGCCGTCGCGCTTACACCCGCACAACGATCCTGCGCCTGGTTCTTTTTTGTCATGGCGGCGCTCTTCCTGATCCAAGCCCTGCTCGGCGGTGCCACCGAGCACTACCGCGCGGAACTTACCAACTTTTTTGGCTTCGACCTGGCCCGTTTTCTTCCTTTCAACATTGCTCGTACCTGGCATGTACAGTTATCGCTCTTGTGGGTGTCCACGTCTTTTCTCGCGGCAGGGATTTTCCTCGTACCGATGATCGCCGGCAAGGAGCCGGAACGCCAGCACTGGCTCTCCTACGGCTTGTTGTTTGCCCTTGCCTTTGTCGTTTTTGGCAGTCTCGCGGGCGAGTATGCAGGAATCCGCGGATGGATTCAGCAGGGATGGTCCTGGTTCGGCGCGCAGGGCTTTGAGTATCTGGACCTCGGCCGCTTCTGGCAAGTTTTGCTCACTCTTGGCCTGGTGTTCTGGGTCATCTTGATTTTCCGGGGGATTCGCGGCCGCCTCAACGCCGAGCCTGTGGGTAACATGCCCTGGCTGTTTTTCTTTTCAGCCCTGTCAATCCCTGCGTTCTATGCAGTAGGACTGTTGGCCAGAACGCATTCGCACTTTACAACCACAGACTTTTGGCGCTTCTGGGTCGTCCATCTCTGGGTCGAGGATTTTCTCGAGCTCTTCACCACCGTTATGGTTGCTTACATGTTTGTGCTGTTAGGCGTGGTGCATGAGCGTGTCGCGCTCAAAGTCATCTACCTGGATATCATCCTCTATTCCGCCGGCGGAATGGTTGGATCGATGCATCACGTTTACTTTTCCGGCGAGCCGGCAATGCACATGGCCATGGGCGCGTTTTTCTCGGCCGCGGAAGTCATACCGCTCACTTTCCTGACTCTCGAGGCTTGGAGTTTCTTGCAACTGGGAACGCAACAGCACTCGACTTCCCGCGCTCCTTTTCCTCACTTTTGGGCGGTCATGTTCCTTGCCGCTGTAGGCTTCTGGAATTTCCTGGGTGCGGGCGTCTTCGGGTTTCTCATCAATCTGCCGATCGTTTCCTACTACGAAATCGGCACGGCCCTAACCGCAAACCACGGGCATGCCTCTATGATGGGCGTTTACGGCATGATGGCCGTCGGTCTCGCGCTTTTTTGCTTGCGTTACATTGTTCCCGAGGATGCTTGGAGCGACCGAGCGGCAAAGATCAGCTTCTGGTCCTTGAACCTGGGCCTGGCCTGGATGGTTTTCGCGACGTTGTTCCCGCTCGGCCTTTTGCAGCTTTATCACTCCGTGAGCGTCGGATATTTCGATGCCCGCTCTTTGGACTTCATAAGCAATCGGACCAACGGGTTCCTCGAATGGCTTCGGCTCCCGGGAGATACTGTCTTTATCGTCGGGGGTGCTCTGCCGGTTTTGTACATGACCTGGCTCGGAGTGAGCCGCTCGAAACCTCAGGCGGGGCCAGAATCCCAAAACGTCTTGTTTACGGAAATCGCGGAAGCAGCTGGACCACGTGCATGATTTGGGGTGTCCATCTCGAAGTGTTTCTCGCCCTGGCCTACGCCCTCTTCCTCGTGGGCGTGGCTTTTCTGCTGGAACGCCTGGCGCTCCGTTCACAGAAGAGGGCTGAGGGATACCGCAATGCGGGTTTCATCTACTTTCGTGACCTCGATTATTGGGAGTGCCCCGCGGGCCATCAACTCGTCCAGTTGCACACCGATCATCAGCGCCGGGTTACCACCTACCGCGCACCTGCGAGCGCGTGCAATTCCTGTTCGCTCAAGCTCAACTGCACGGACTCGGACGAGGGGCGCCTTTTGGAAAGGCGGCTGGATACCTGGATCGAGTCGGAATTTCGCCAGTTTCACCGCGGAATCTCGCTGGCCCTGTTGCTTCTGGCCACCATCATGCTGCTGGCGGAGACTTTTCGCTTTCCACAACCTCACGACCGGCAAGCATTAGTTGCGTTTCTTGTTCCCCTTGGATTTGTCCAGCTAAAGCTACTGCCATCGCTGGGACCACGGCACGAGGGCCCTGGTATTTAGGATCACTTTGCATAACGAGATGGCGCAACGCTGGACCGCCGGAGCCGGAAGCGCTTTACAAGACCGAGCATCGGAAACCCGCGACTTAGGCACAGCCTAAAGTGACGCGGTTTTCAGGAAAGGTTCATGCGGTGGAGGAGTTGCTGGAAACGCGGGTCGGAATGGAGAGGGACGAGCCAGGGGTCGATTTTGAGAAGGACCATGAAGTTGGTGTGGTGGCGTTCGGCCTCGGCGAGATCCCGGAAGGCCGCCTCGCGTTCACCCAGGGCTACCTCGACCTCGGCGATAACGTAGTACTCCAATGGGCGAGCGGTTGGCTGCGATTCGCGCAGGAGTTGCAGAATGCGCCGGGCTTCTTGCGGGCGCCCGCAGTGAGCGTTCAGAAAAGCGTCGAAGGCCGTCAGTTCACGTTCCGCGGCGCCTTCGGTTAATTTCAAACTTTTTTGATACTCAGCCATCGCGTCATTGCATTTTCCCTGCGCCACGTAGCCGATGCTGAGATAGTTGTGCCCGCGGACAAAATCGGGGGACATTTCCACCACACGTTTCAATTCGTCAATCGAGGCTTCTTTTTGACCGCACCAAAACAACGTGGCGGCGAGTTGCGTTCGGATCATCATCGCCAGAGGATCAGATTGCATCGCGGTGCGAGACTCCCTGAGGGATTCGTCGCAACGCCCCTGGATGGCCAGAAGATAGCCATACCAGTGGTGTGCGGTGGCGTAACTTGGGCTGAGCTCGATGGAGCGGCGAAACTCCTTCTCGGCGGCGTCCCAGTTCCAGTCGTATTGGAAGTGCACAAAGCCCAAGGAGGCATGGGCTTCGGCAAGGTTTTCGTCGAGTTGCAACGCCTTCATCGAAGCTTCGCGCGCCGGGATATAGCCGTCGGCGGCATGCGGGAGGTAATTGACGGAGGCGATGTAGTAGTCCGCTATCCCGGCGTAGCCGAGTCGTCGTAGCTCCTGTTTGCGATGACGAACAACAATAATGCGAGTCAAAGGAAGGGCGGCAGAAGAGAGAATGAGAACGATTGCACATGCGATGATAAGCTCAAGAAGAGTCATGCCAGATTCCCGCAAGCAACGCCTCTTTGTAAGGGCTACTTAGCGGAGGGATGTCTTTAATTACGAAATGGGGTGGGGTTTTGTTTCCGTCGGAAGGTGCAGCTGTTTCAACGAAATTCATATCCTGCTCTCAGCTCGCATCGGTAATTCTTCACCTGATTCCTTTCCACGCGCACTTGGCAGTTGGCCCAGCTCAAAATGGGTGTCGGGCCGAGCGGAAACACAAGCGGTGTTCCACCAAGATCTGCCTCGATGCTCGGCCCAACCGCGCTTGCCGGCAGTGTGAAACTCATGGATCGTCCAAAAATCACGGGGTAGATTTGGCGGACGACGTTTTCGAGTTGCGGGCGGAAAACTTCGGCTTGTAAGAGAAATGTGGTCGTATCCGACCAGTTCCGCACCCTTACGCTCATGGTCCGTCCGTCACGCGAAAGGGAATTCTCGTCGATTCGCGTGAAAGGGCAGGGACCTGCTATGCAGGTCACGCGCGTATCGTGGAACACGTTCCCCTGTCCGGCATCAATGGATGCGGAACCAATCTCCGCTTTCCATCTGCCATCCGGTGAGCACGGCGCCCGGTTATCGCAAGGAACATTGCCCGTATTGACGATCTGAAATGTCTTTGCCGCGCTTCCGATATTCTCCGTTGTTGAAATCACGGTGGAATATCTTACGAGCACGTTGCTCACCCCAACTTCCGCCGCATTCAAGGTCGCCTCGATCTCACCGTGAATGGGAATCATGCGGACGACATAGATTTTCCCGTCTAGCGGCTCATCGGTGTCTACCGGCTGGTAATCGGGGTGCCGAAATGCAAGTTGGATCCGTTGGCCGGGTTTTACGCCGGGCCGCATTATCAAGCCGAAATGTCCCGCGAAGTCGGATTTGGCGGATTGCAGCGCGGACCCATCTTTCGAAATCACCTGCACGTTTGCGATTGGCGATTGCTTCCGGGTGTCAGAATTCTGGGTGATCACGGCTCCGCTGATACGGAGGGGCATATGGTGTCTTCGATACAGGCGCAGTCCCGCGTATGTGCCCGCGCCTATCGCGGCAAAGGTCACAATCGTGAGTACCCAAAAGCCGACTTTTCTGCGGTCCGGCATAACTGAAGTTCAAATTACCCGCTCGTCCGTTTCAAATCAAGAAATGTTCACCTGTATAATCGGAGTTGCATGGTTTTGAAATTGCACTCGCCCAAAAACCGTTCCCGCCGTCTGTGGCTCTCGCGCGTTGCGCGAGTATGTCTTGGCCTGCCGGTATTGCCTCTTGGCGGGCTGGTTGCAAAGGCAGGTGCACCTCAGCGTCCCCGTTCCTTGCCAGTTAAGAAGACGCCCACCTCTCCTTTTTCGGCACAGGACGAAGCGCTCCTCGACGAAATTGAGCAGGCCAGCTTCCGCTATTTCTGGACTCAGGCTCATCCCGAAACCGGAATGGTCCTGGACCGCTGCGACGCCCGCAATCCGATCACGCGCGAACTCGGAAGTATTGCGGCCACGGGTTTCGGACTCACTGCTCTTTGCATCGGAGAGAAGCGCGGTTACATGTCCCGTCCTGCCGTGCAAGACCGGGTATTGAATACTCTTCGGTTCTTATGGAAGAAGCTCCCTAATCACCGTGGATTCTTCTATCACTTCGCCAACATCAACACGGGAGAGCGGCTTTGGGACTCAGAGGTTTCTTCGATCGACACGTCTATCCTTCTGTGCGGCGTGCTCACCTGCCGGGAACATTTTGTTCACTCGGAAATCAGGGAGCTGGCCTTGGAAATCTTCAATCGCGTGGATTGGAACTGGCTCTCCGAGGACACGCCGATTCTGCCCCACGGCTGGACCCCGGAAGGCGGGTTTTTGCAATTCCGTTGGGGTGACTACAGCGAATTGATGATGATGTACCTCTTGGGGCTCAGTTCGTCCATGCATCCTTTACCACCGGAAGCGTGGAATGCCTGGAAGCGCGTCACCTTCGAATACGACGGAATTCGTTACATCGGTTCCTTCGCCCCACTTTTCGTCCATCAATATTCCCAGGCCTGGTTTGACTTCCGCGGTAAGCGCGACCGTTACGCCAACTACTTTCAGAATTCCGTCCTCGCGACGGAGGCCCATCGGCGCTTCTGTCTTGATTTGTCCTCGCAGTTTCCCGATTACAGCGACGATCTTTGGGGCATCACGGCCTCTGATTCAAAGAACGGATACGTCGCTTGGGGCGGTCCGCCGCAACGCGGCCCGATTGATGGCACCGTGGTTCCGTGCGCCACTGCCGGTTCTTTGCCCTTTCTGCCGGAAGCCGCGATGCGTGTGCAGCGCACCATGAAAGAACGCTACGGCGCTAAAGCCTGGACTCAGTTCGGCTTTGTCGATGCCTTCAATCCTCTGACGGATTGGTACGGTCCTGACGTCATCGGCATTGACGTTGGGATCTCCATGGTGATGGCGGAAAACGCGCGAACTTCGTTTGTCTGGGATACCTTTATGAAAAATCCGGAGGCTAGGCGCGGCATGGACCGCGCAGGGTTCAAACCCGAACAAGGCCCTTCATCCACGGCATCTAACGCGTCTCACTGAATTTCAATCACGGCGAGCCCCTGCGCGGGAAGACGGAGCGTTACCTTGCCGTCTTGAACTCGTATTTCGTCGGGCGCAGGAAGGGAACTTGCCTGTCTGAGCTCCTGCAGTTGTTTTTGGGTCGGATAACGGGGCCCCCCCATGGTGTTATACAAAGCCAGAAGTGAGCCGTGCGTTTCATCCAGACGCGCAACCTTCGCCCGGTGTGCGCCACGCAATCCCTTGAAAGCAATGGTCACCTCCTTTGGGTTCCCGGACTCCTCCGGCAAATAGAGATTCCAGACCGCAGCGACGATTGTGCCATCGGCTCTCCTTGTCGCCAGAGCCGAGGCCGAATTCACCGGCAGCCGCTCTTCACCAAGCCGATGTAATAGCCTAAACGCATTGAAAGCCGGCTTCGGCAAATTGCCCGCGGCCATCAATCCATAACCACCATAAAACGGCTGCTTCACTACTCCTTGCTCTTCAAAAACATCAGAAAGCGACCAATACGCCAGATTGTCGACAAGCCCGTCACATTGGCGGATGGTGTCGGCGAGCCATGGGCCCATGAATACAGCATCGGTCACCTGCGTTTCGTTCTTGTAGCTGGCATTATACTCGCTGAAGATTACCGGCACGTCTGGCCGCGCCGAGCTTTTCACCTCGTCGTGCACCTTCTTGACGGCTCGGCAGACCATTCCTGTGCGCGAAATTGTTTCTTCCGTTCCAAAGACGTCATGTGCTGAATCGTTTGCATAAACGTGAGTGGACACGAAGTCGTAGGGGATTTGCTTCTCCGTCGCGTGCTGGATAAATGAACTCACCCAGGCTGCTTGCGCGGTTGCCGGTCCCCCCACGTGCAACCTCGGACTCACTTTCTTGAGCGCAAGGGCGGTGTGGTCGTAGAGTTCCCAGTAAGTGGATTGCTTTGGCTCTCCGGCCCAGAAATCGAGGTTGGGCTCATTCCAAACCTCGAAGTACCAGTGGGAGACTTCGTCAATTCCGTATCGTTCCACAAGATGCTCCGCAAATTGCGTGATCAGGCCATCCCACTTGGCCCAATCCTTGGGCGGGGACACAATCGGGCGGTACCAGAACGCCTGATAGCTCTCTTTTGCCGCCAGTTTCTTCGGCATAAAGCTAAGCTCCACAAAGGGCCGCACCCCTGCCTGCCGCAGTCCGTCGTAGATCTGGTCCACGTAGGAAAAATTGTAGACGGGCTTGCCATCCGCCTCGTCGTAGACAGCCACTTCGTCATGAAAAATGGCGTGGAACCGTACGAATTCGAATCCCGTTGCCTCCTTCACGGCCCGTAGATCCTGCCGGTAACTGTCTCGCAGCGAAAGGATTGCCCTTCCCGAACCAAACATGCGCTCCCAGTAATGGGGGAATGGCGCTCCTTTAGCTGTGGCATCCACCTCCACCGTTTCGCTGCGCATCTGCGCATGGCTCTGCCTTGGCAGGCATAGTGCAACCGCCGATGCCAAAAACGCGGTGGCAAGAATCAAGTGAACAACTCGATTGCGATTTCTCAAGGTATGGCTCCTCGAACTCCTTGTCCTAAACTAGCCGGGCGGCTTCCGCCCGCTGGGTACTGCCCCTAGACTCTGATGGCACCCGCATCGTCTGCGTCATCGATTTGTTCCCCCTGCTTGAAACCGACGCCTGGGAATGTGTTACGTCTAGGGGCTGGGGTACCAGGTTGCCAACTCCCTGACCATGAAGAATTTACGCGCTTTTTCCAAAGATTTCTAAGCAATTTCGGACCGTTCTTCCACTAACCCCGCGCTAATCAACAACCTCTCTATGGAATCCCGTTTGCTTCCCTTTCGTGGTTATAGCGGAGGAGGAACAATTTTTCGAATGCGGATCTTGAAAGCAATTTGCGTAGCAGCCCTGATCGCTCTCGCGCTGGGCAGTTTACTCGCCACAAACGCCATCGCTGGCATTGCTCAGGCCTTCTGCTTGGGTTCTGTGGTGGTCTTTGCGGGCACCTCTCTGTTCGGTCTGGCAGCCAAACTGCGCCCTTAGCCCTAAAATTAGCTTGTTCCTGAGGTTGCGGACGGGTAAGAAGGAGGGGTACGCGCAATCTGGGATTCTGAACGTGACCGTGACCCCTAGCTCTAACGCGCCAATGCGCCACAACTTCCAAGAGGCCTGGGCGAAACGTCTCAAGGCATTAAGGGATGTTCCCGCCATCATCTCGCTTGTCTGGGAATCGGGCCGGGCCGTCGTCTGCTGGGGGCTCTTGCTCCGCATCCTCACCTCGCTTAGCCCCCTCGCGCTTCTAGCTGTTGGCAGGATCATTCTTGACGGCGTCGTCTCCTTCGTTTCCCATCGCGGGGCGCTGCTTCCGCATTTCTGGTGGTGGGTTGGATTGGAGTTCGCCATCGCCGCGGCGACCATGCTCCTCACCCGTGCCACCGATTTCGCTGACGCGCTTCTCGCTGACCGCTATGTTAAGCACGTCAGCATCCGCCTGATGCGGCAAGCTTCCTCTCTGGATCTTGCTACCTACGAAGATCCAGGCTTTCATGACAAGCTCGAGCGCGCGCGCGTACAGGCCACCGACCGTCTGCTCCTGATCCAACAGCTCGGCCGGTTGCTTCAGCAGGTCATTACCACCATTGCTCTTGCGGCCGGCATCGTCGTGTTCATGCCCTGGCTTCTCGTCTTGCTGCTGGTCTGCGTTGTGCCGGCTTTCTTGGGGGAGAGCCATTTTGCATTCCTCGGGTACAACCTTGCTTTCCGTCAGACCTCGGCGAAACGGGAGATGGACTATCTGCGGTTTCTCGGCGTCAGCAAGGAAAGCGCGAAAGAACTGAAGGTTTTTGGACTCAACACCTATCTGACCAATCGCTTTGCCTTGCTTGCCGATCGGATTTTTTCGGAAAACGTCAGCCTGGCACGCCGGCGCTTTTTTGCTGGATCACTTCTCTCTGTCTTCAGCACGGCGGGATATTACGGGGCCTACGTTTACGTGGTGTACGGGGCTTTGCGTGGCCACATCTCTGTCGGTACCCTGCAGTTTCTGGCCGGCGCCATCGCCGGGGCCAATTTGAACCTGCAATCCATTTTCTCCACTTTCTCCGGCATTGCCGACCAGGCGCTATTTTTGAGCGACCTGATCAGCTTCCTGGAGCTGAAGCCTCGTATTCGTTCGCATGCCGGTGGACTCCTATGCCCGCGGCCGATCCGATCGGGCATCGAGTTTCGCAACGTCTCCTTCTCCTACCCTGGCACGCAACGCGCGGTCCTCCGCAATTTAAACTTGCGTTTCGACCAAGGAGAGCGGCTTGCCTTGATCGGCGAAAACGGACAGGGCAAAACGACCATCGTTAAACTCCTCACTCGCCTCTACGACCCTACGGAAGGGGCCATTTATCTGGACGGCGTCGATCTCCGCGAATACGACCTTGACGATTGCACCAGCCAGATTGCCGTTATCTTCCAGGACTTCGTGCGTTACGATATGACCGCGCTCGAAAACGTAGGCATCGGCCGGGTATCCAAGCTCCACAACATCGAGGAAATTATCGCCGCCGCGCAAAAGAGCAGCGCCGACGAGGTGGTGCAGAAGCTCCAGGCCGGCTACCACCAGATGCTCGGGCGGCGCTTTGACGGGGGTGTGGACCTCTCCGGCGGTGAATGGCAGAAGGTGGCTCTGGCGCGCGCTTACTTGCGCGACGCGCAAATTCTTATCCTCGACGAACCTACCGCTTCCCTCGATGCCAAGTCCGAGTGGCAGGTCTTTCAACAATTCGCGGAACTCACCCAAAACAAGCTCTCCCTCCTCATCTCCCACCGGTTCTCGACCGTGCGCATGGCCGACCGTATTGTTGTTCTTGAGAATGGCCGTATTATTGAAGAGGGCCATCATTCTCAATTGATGGCTCGCGAAGGCAAATACGCCGAGATGTTTGAACTCCAGGCATCGAACTACAGATAAGGGGGCCATTGGGTGGCCGCAACTCCCAATCTATCCGGCAGGTCTATGGCTAGCTCTCCAGGGTTCGATGCTTCACTGCAGTTGGGTAGCGGCACCGAGGAGCTAACTTCGGCCCGTCTCGTGCTAGCGCTGGCCCATGCCAAGAACTGGGCTCTCGCCGGACATGCGGGCAAGTGGCCGCAGCTGGTCAAGAGTTTCACTCGCGCGAAACACATTTTGGAGCAAACCTATCGTCCCCGGAAGTCCGGTTTCGTTGTTTCTCAGAGCCTTAGGAAGGAACTCGTTCCGTCCCGCATCCTGCTTTACAACGCTCTGGTCGCTGCCGGAGGTGCATTGCGTGGCTCGCGGCACATTCCGCAAGTTCTTGAATCGGGAGAGCTGGCTCCGCGTGCCTACCTGATTGCCAAAAGCTATCTCTCCGCCACCTCCTGGGAATTCAGCGAAGAGACTTTCCTGGGATTCACGCAATCCCTTCAGGTGGGGCAGCCTTTGGAAATGGACGAAATTTGGCTGCTGGCCCCTATGCTGCAGTTGTGCCTGCTCCTGCAACTCGTTTCCGAGATTCAAAAGATTTCCTCCGACCTCGACTCCGAGACTCGTCAGAGTCTGTCCGCGCATTTGGCGGCTTTGACGCGCATTCGCCAAATGGATTGGCAGGCCGCGTTCTCAACCCTCAGCGTCACGGAAAGTATTCTTAGCACCGACCCCGCGGGCGTCTATGCGGCCACGGAATTTCAAAGCTGCGATTCCTACCGGCGGGCTGTCCAGAACCTCGCCCGTCATTCCCGGTGCTCAGAGCAAGATGTCGCGCGCGCGGCGATCAGCCTTTCGCAGGAAGCCGGAAGTAATGCCCAGTCCGATTCGGCGGACCGCATTCGCTCCACTCACGTAGGTTTTTATCTCGTATCTTCCGGCAGAAATCTTCTGGAAAGCAGAATCGGCTACCGGCCGGCGGGAGCGGCGCTGATTTCGGACATGTTCCTGCGTGCGCCGGAACTGTATTACTTCCTGGGTGTCGAGTTCGCCCTCTTTGGCGTCATGGTCTTTCTCCTGAGCGCCGTCCAGGGGGGAATCCATTTAATTGCTGCTTCGCTTCTTTTGTTGCTGCCATGTAGCCAGGCCGCTCTGGAAACCATCAACCAGCTCTTTCGAATTCTTGTTCCGCCACGCCACATTCCGCGGATGGACTTCGCGAAAGGAATTCCCGCGGAGTTTTCCACGGTTGTCGCCGTTCCTGCTCTTCTTATCTCCAGGGAGCAGGTTGAGCATTTGGTTCGCTCGCTCGAGATTCGTTATCTCGGCAATGCGGACGTTAACTTGTACTTTGCCTTGTTAACCGATCCGCCTGATTCGGCCACGGCCTTCGACGAAAAGGACGAGTTGGCCGTTCTTTGCTCCGGTTTGATCGAAAAGCTGAATCATAAATATGCCGCGAACGGGCCGGATCGCTTCTTTCACCTTCATCGCAACCGGACTTTCAACGTCAGGGAAAACACCTGGATGGGCTGGGAACGCAAACGGGGAAAACTCCTCGATCTCAATGAATTCATCCTCGGCGGAGAGGATAAGTTCCCCGTCAAGGCGGGGGACGTCTCGCGTCTCCGCGGCGTTAAATTTGTCATTACCCTGGATGCCGATACGCAATTGCCTCGCGGCGTCGCTGCACATCTCGTCGGTGCCCTGGCCCATCCGCTCAACCGTGCGGTCGTCGACCCGCACACGCAGACGGTGAAGGCCGGCTACGGGATTCTGCAGCCACGCGTCGGGATCAGCGTACAATCCGTCAATCGCTCCCGCCTGGCCTACATTTATTCCGGAGAAACTGGGCTGGACATCTACTCGCATGCCGTCTCCGACATCTATCAGGACTGTTTCGGCGAAGCCATCTTTACAGGGAAAGGAATCTACGACGTAGAGGTTTTTCATAAGGTTCTGAAACATCGTTTTCCTTCCAACGCGATTCTGAGTCACGACCTGATTGAAGGGGTCTATGCCCGGACGGGCCTGGCCAGTGAACTCGAGCTGATTGATGACTATCCATCGCACTTTAGCGCCTACAGCCGCCGCAAGCACCGCTGGATCCGAGGCGACTGGCAAATCCTGAAGTGGTTGTTCTCGCGGGTGCCTGATGCGGAAGGGAACCGCATCCCCAATCCTCTGAGCGTGATTTCCCGCTGGAAGATTCTGGATAATTTGCGTCGCAGCGTCATCGAAGCGGCGACGTTTTTCTTGTTCCTCGCATGCTGGTTCTATCTGCCGGGTTCGCCGGCTCTTTGGACCATCGCCACGGTCGCCATGCTGTTGATTCCCACCTATGTGCAGGCGTTGCTCACTGCGATTCGCCAGCATGATTCGGCGCACCCGCGCGGCGCCATTCTCCAGTCCATCAGTGACTTTGCCACCGCGCAGGTGAATGTGCTGGTGTATCTTGCCTTTTTGCCACATCAGGCGCTGGTCACCTTGGATGCGATCGCCCGGACGCTCATCCGGCTCACCGTCACGCACCAGAAACTCCTCGAGTGGGAAACCGCCGCGCAGTCGGAGATGGATCACCGCCGCAGGGCTCCCGCTGACCGCTATCTTGAATTCACGCCGGTCCTCACAGTTCTGATTGGCGTCACCCTCGCCCTTTTCCACCCGCATTCGCTTCCCGCCGCTGCCCCCATCTTGGCTCTCTGGCTCCTCGCAAACTCGGCCGTCAAATGGCTCGACCGTCCTTTGCGTCCCAGCCGCAGTCTGCTGACATCCGAGGACCAGTTGTTCCTCCGCCAGTCTGCGTGGAAAACCTGGCGCTTCTTCCGTCAATACTCCACTAGCGAAGAGAAATGGTTGATTCCGGATAACGTCCAGGGCCAGGATCTTCAGTTGGCACATCGGCTCTCCACGACGAACCTGGGATTACTTTTCAACTCGCAGCTTGCGGCCGCGCTTTCCGGAATGTACACGATTCCGCAATTCGCGGAGCACGCTTCTCTGACGATGACTTCCGTGAAACGCCTGCAACGTTTTCACGGACATTTGGCCAACTGGTACGATACGCAAACCCTTGCACCTCTTTCGCCGGTCTTTCTCTCCAGTGTGGATAACGGGAATCTTGCCTGTTGCCTGTGGACCCTGAAACATGGCGCGCAATTCCTGCTGGATCGGCCATTGTTTCACCCCGGCCTCTTTCAAGCCCTCCTGGATCTTCTCGATCTCTGCACCCAATCCATGGAACGCGAGAAGTATTCTCCGCAGCATCTGGATGCGATCAGGGAAATCAGGCTCCAGGCTGCTGAATTGCGGACCGACGCCAGGGGCTGGTGCCGCGCTGCTCATGGTTTTCTGGATCAATTGGGTTTGTTGAGCGCGGCATCCACGAGTTCTCGTCCAGGCGACTCTGCCTGGTGGATTGAAGAGGTCAGCCTGCGGTTGCAGGCGATGCAGCAGATGGCGCACGATTTCGCTCCTTGGTTCTTGCCGCAATTCTCCGCTGCGCAAACCGACCATCCACAATTGTTCGCCGAAGAATGTTTTGTGCGGCCGGCTCCGGATTCCCTGCATGTCGCTTACACGAAAATTCAGGAGGCGGAAGCAGGTCCATCCCTATCTCGCTTGAAGTTGGAGGTATCCGGCCTCTTCGACAGGCTGGAGGAACTTCGTTCAGCGCTCTTGGTCCTCGCAACGGATGCGGACCGCCTGGTCGAAGAAATGGATTTTTCCTTGTTCTATGACAAGGTCCGCCACGCTGTTTCGGTCGGCTATTCCGTCGCGGAATCGAAACGCCTCGAGGCTTGCTACGATTTGCTCGCCTCCGAGGCACGCAGCTCGATCTTCATCGGCATCGCCAAGAATGAAGTTCCGCAGGAAGGCTGGTTCCAGCTTAGCCGCATGCACACGCGCTACGCGGGCCAGGATGCCCTGGTCTCCTGGACCGGAACGATGTTTGAATACCTGATGCCTGCCCTCTGGTTGAAGCACTTCCCCAACACTCTGATTGGAAACAGTCTCCAGAGTGCCATCGATTGCCAGCGCGCGTATGCAGCGGAGTATCACATCCCCTGGGGAATCTCCGAGGGCGCTTGTCCGCCGAAGATCGCATGCACTCCGTATGACTATCAGGCCTTCGGGTTGCCTGCGCTTGCTCTTAGCGCGGACGCCTCGCATCGCATTGTCATCACTCCTTATGCGGGTGCGCTTGCGCTCAACGTCGATCCCGTACGCAGCGTGCAAAACCTGCGCGACATGTCCGACCGCGGCTGGTTGGGCCGGCTCGGCTTCTACGAGTCCGTGGAATTTCATCCTAGTTCTCAGGTTCCCTCGGCCGGTTCGTTCGATATTGTCCACGCCTGGATGGCTCACCATCAGGGCATGATTCTTCTCTCGATCAGTAACGCACTCCATGATTCGATCTTTTC
>DATFSI010000033.1:0-8092 GCA_035262705.1 Candidatus Acidiferrum sp.
TCCTTGTGCAGAACGAAGAGGATTTTGCCGTAACCTTCCATGGAGGGCTGGTTGGGAGGCTGGAGACCTTGCGTTTCAATACCCCATTCGGAGGCCCAGTTGCCGGAAACCTGGATGTCGTGGAAGTCGATTTTCTCGCGAATGATTTTGTAGCCGGGCATCTGGGCGGAGATGTCGTTAATGAACTTGCCGATGGCGGCGCGGCCAACGAGCGGCGCCATGCTGGGGAGAAGGCTGACGCCGTCTTCGGCCCACATGGCGATGATGGCGGGGTCGTCCATGCGTAGGTGGGCGTTGATGAATTTTTCGTTGAAGGCAAAGATTTCGGCCTTGGGATCGGCTGGGGGCGTTTGAGGAGCGGAGGGAAGGAAGAGGAAAAGTGATGCGAGAACGAGGAAGGCCGAACGACACGCGGCGAGCATGAACGTACCTCCTGAGCGAGAGTCATATCGGAATTGAGGGAAAAATGGAAGAGGGGTTGGAAGAATCGTGTCCCATGATCCGTGTTCTTGCCTGAAGAAACCGAGGTAGGACGCAGATTCGGGTCGCGAAGGGTAGGACCAGAGTGAACACAGAGTCGACAGAAGCGGAGCACAGAGGACACCGAGAAGAGGGGAATCCGGAAGGGATGGAAGGGGCGTACTATACGGTAGCAGGAAGGGCTGTTGGCGGTATAAGTTGCAGGGACAAGTGGGTTGCGGAACTGAGGTGCGGTGAGCCCGCAAGGCAGCACAGGGGAACTGGTAAGCGATTGGTCGTTGCTGGAGCGAGTCGTTCGCAAGGACGAGGCGGCCCTCTCCGCTCTTTACGACCGATACAGCGGATTGGTGTTTTCTGAGGCCAAGCGGATTCTGCGTGACGCGGGAGCTGCCGAGGAGATACTGCAGGATTTGTTCTACCAAGTCTGGCGAACAGCCGAGCGGTTTGACGCGGCACGTGGTTCACTGGCGGGATGGCTGCTGGTGGCGGCGCGCAACCGGGCGATTTCGCGGCTGCGGCGAAAAACGGGCAAAACGGAAGAGTTGGACGAGAACGGCGTGATATTGCGGGTGGATCTCGAGTCGGTGGCGGCACAGAACGTTCTGCTCGACAAAGTACGCGGGGTGATGGGGAGCTTGCCCGAGGGGCAGAGACAAGCGCTGGAGCTTGCGTATTTCGAAGGGATGTCGCACACGGAGATCGCGGAGAAAACGGGACAACCCTTAGGAACGGTGAAGACGCGGATTCGCGCCGCGATGGAAACGTTGAAGCAGGTGTTACGTTGACGAACGGAAAGCACATTCCGGAAGAAGATCTGCGCCTGCTGGCAGCGGGTGCGATTCCGGAGGAAGAGTGCGCTGCTTTGCGGGCGCACGCGGTGGAGTGCCCGGAGTGCGCGGCAAAACTGGCGGAGGAACGCGGGCTGGCGGCGCTGTTGGCGCTGACGGCGCCGCAGGAGAAGCCGGCAGCGACCATCAAGGCGGAGTTGTTCGCGCGCATACGCACAGAACGCGACGCGGAAGAGAGGAATCGCTGGCCAGTGCCGGACGTGGCGAACAAGCCAGAGGCCAGCAGGGCGGCTAGACGTGCGTGGTGGAATTGGGTGCTGGCGCCCCTGGCCGCGGCGTTGCTGATGGCAGCGGGAATAGAATGGCTAGAAAGCAGGCGGCTTGGCGAGGAACTCGCCAGCGTGAACCACCAACTGGCGGTGCTGATGAACGAGCGACAGCGGACGGAGATGATGTTGGATGTGCTTGCGGCGCAGGACACGATGTCGGTGAAGATGGCAGGGACGCCAGGCGCGGAAATGGCGACGGGAATGGTGCGCTACAACCCCCGAAAGGGCATGGTGATGTACACGGCGGAACTGCCTCCGCCGCCGATGGGAAAGATTTATCAGATGTGGCTGGTGCCGGCCACGGGCGTGCCCATCAGCGCAGGGATTTTTGTGCCGGTAGAACATGGGGCGCGACAAATGTGGATGGCGGAAGTGCCGTTGCATACGGAAGCGAAATTGTTCGCGGTGACGGTGGAACCTGGGGAAGGAATGCCGCAGCCGACGGGAGTGAAAGTGTTGGTGGGGGTGGTGGGAGGTTGAAGAGTTTAAAAGTGTAGGTACAAGGGTTCAAAAGTTAAAAGGAGGGGGGCGAGCCGGCGAGTTCGCCCTTTTGTTTTTGGGATTCATGGAATGTCGTTTTCGAGCAAGAAGCAGAGACCACAGAGCCGAAGCGCAGCAAGACGGAGACCAGGCAGGAACAAAGGCAGTTACATGGAGATTGGGTCGCTGGCGTGGCGGGAGACGTACCAGCAAGGGTTCTTGCCGGCGTGTGGGAAAAGAGAGCGAGAGCAAGAGACATCTTCTTCGGGACGCAGCGCGTCGATCTGGTATTCCACTTTGTTGCCGTTATGGGGAATGGCCAAAACGCGGATGCGGTGTACAGAGGAGGAGGCCGGGCCGAATTTAGGAACAGCCGCGCGAAGATGGAACCAAGTGAGGTCGGCGGAATAGGTGATGAAGAAAAGGGCGACAAGACAAGCGAAAAGACGGGTGAGAAAACGAACGGCGGGAGAGAATGGAGCGGAATTAGGCATGGTGAATCGGTATTGTGTCCGGGGAGGGGTTCGCCGGCAAGGTGAAATGCGGGGAATGACACAAAAGGGGTGTGGGGCAAGGCCCAAAAAAGTCATGAGAAAAGATTAGACCGAAGAGGAAATGGACCATATTCAATAGCAAACAAAAGAATTACGAACGATTTGGTTTCGAGAAGCGAGTTGGCATAAAAGCTGCATCTAACTCAGCGGACCCGTTTGGTGTGAGGGTAGACCCAAGTACACGCCAGGTCCGTTCTAGGTCCCTACAACGCCCTCACGCCAGACGCCGTGCCTGCGCGGCAAAATTCCTGACCAAACATTGAGACTTGCCCCAGGCTCAGGCGTGGGGCGCGAGTATAGCGGTTACCGGCGATTCTGAGCGAGCAAACGGGCGTTGCCCTCCCCCGAGTAGTCCGACACGGGCAATCCGCAATTCGCTCCGCGGGAGGTGTCGCATGAGAGTGCTGATAACGCTGGATGGTTCTGCAGGATCGGATGCGGTGGTAAGGGAAGCGGCCTCGCGGCCGTGGCCAGCGGGAACCGAATTCCTGGTGCTCACCGCGATTGATCCGTTCTTCTTCACGAAAGCTCCCCTGTTGCTGGCAGAAGCCAAGAAAGATGCCGAAGCAGCGCTAGGGGAGAGTCTGGAAAGCCTGCGAAAGAACGGTCTGAATCTGAAAACCGAGATCGTGCTGGAAAATCCGCGACACGGGATTCCCAAGGCGGCATGCGAATGGCAGGCGGACCTGATCCTGATGGGCTCGCACGGGCGAGGAACGTTCGGGCGACTGCTGATGGGAAGCACCGCGCAAGCGGTTTTACGCCGGGCGCACTGCGCCGTGGAGATCGTGCGGGCGGGAACCCACCGGGCGGGTCGCGAAGACGGAGGGATACGCGTGCTGGCGGCAACAGACGGATCGGAGTGCGCCGAAGGAGCGCTTCGTGCGATGGTCGGGCAGCCATGGCCGGCTGGGACGGAGATTCGCGTGGTTTGCGTGCCAGAGGTGCCTTTGCTGACGGGAGCATATCCATGCTATCCGCCGGAGGTGCTGGCGGAGGCGGCAACGGCGAATGAGAGCCACGCAAAAGACGCCGTGGCGAAAGGCGTGGAGATCATAAAGAAGACAGGGCTACGCGTCACGGGAGAAGTAACCGAGTCGCAGGAGTCGCCGGTGCGGGTGATTCTGGGAATGGCGGACCTGTGGGGAGCGGACCTGATTGTGGTCGGATCGCACGGGCGGCGGGGCGTGGATCGTTACCTGATGGGAAGCGTGAGTGAGGCAGTGGCGCTGCATGCGCATTGTTCGGTGGAAGTGGTGCGTGGAAAGTGACTTTGACTTGTGACCGGTGAGTTTGTGGATAGGAGGGCGCCATGAAAGTGAAAGAGGTCATGATGGGGACGCCGTATTTCGGGACGCCGCGGGCGAACCTGGGAGAGGCGGCCGCGTCAATGTGGAAAGGCAACTGCGGATTCCTGCCGGTGGTGGACGACCAGGAGAAGGTATGCGGCGTCGTGACCGACCGGGACATCTGCATTGCGCTGGGCACACGGAATCAGAAGGCGGGAGAAGTGCGGGTGGGAGAAGTGATGAGCCACCGGATATACGCGTGTAACCCCGAGGATGATATCCATATCGCGCTGCAGTCGATGGGAGACGGGCACGTGCGGCGGCTGGCGGTGATGGATTACAACGGAAAGCTGGCAGGTGTGGTGTCCATGGACGACATACTGCTGCACGCGGAGCCCAGCAGCTTCGGGAATGAGCCGGAGTTATCGGCCAACGAGGTGGTGCGGACATACCGGTGGATCATGAGGAAGGATTTGCCGGTGAAGATAAAGAGGGCGGCAGCCTAAGTATTGAGTTGCAAAGAGAAGAAGGGAGATCCGCTGTTAGAGCGTAAGACCCTCTAGATTTATTATAGCGATCTGCGATCGACCGTTACTAGCGAGAATAAAGATCAGCAGGGAGGCGTAGAGGAAACGCCTCCCTGCTTTTGTTTATGAGCGCGAAAAAACAGAATCTAGAGCGCGGCGGCTTTGCGATCCGTGGCCGAGGGTCCCAGGGGATGGGGATGGTCAATAATCTGGTTGATGGAATAAACGGATTCGCGTTCGCAGGAACGGCAACGGACGTTGAAGACCCGGGAAATGAGCTGGTAGTGAATGTCGTTGCTATTGCCGGAAATCTGGAACGCACTTTCCCGGCGACTGACGAGCGCTGGAACGCGAATGGGTTTTCCACAATGACGACACAACACAGCGCGAAAACTTTCCGACACAACCGGCGATGTCATGAGAAAGACTCCTTAGGATTGACAGCGGACTAAATGGAAGCGAGAGGATACCCGAAGTCCGCTGCGCTTGTCCAGTTGAGGATAAGTGGAAAAGGGGTGGAAAAAAGTGACCGGGGTCACGGGAGAAGCTTAGTTCGTTAACTCCCTTTTCTACATACAGCTACAAGGTGATATGAGGGGAAGACGGGAAGGGCGAAGCCGGGGAGCTCGCAGGCGGCGAGAAGATTGCCGTGAGGATCGGTAATGGCGTTGGTGCCATCGGAGGTGACGGTGTAGGGGATGGAGCGGGTTTCCCCGTCGGTAAGGTTGTCACAGGTGATGGCGGTGAATCCGACCATCACAATTGCATTCATTCGTTTCAACCGTCATCGAGCCCGATGGGTAAACTTTCAGAGGCTGTTCGCCTATTTAACGGAGAGCTGCTGGAGGCCAATTTCACGCTCGGCGGAAGAGAGCGGATAGTAGCCGACTGCTTCGACAACGAGCTGGCCTTCGGGCGAAAGGACCCACTGGGCAAAGTGATGCAGCTCGCTGTTCGGAGTGCTTACAAAACAGAAATAGAGCGGGCGGATAAGTTTGTACCGCTTGGCACGGATCGCGTCGCCGGTAGGGAGGATGGCCTCGGCAGACTCGCTCGGTTTGATCGCGAGAAATCGGACTCTGTCGTCGAAACGAGACTCGACCGTACCAAAGCCGATGCCATTTGGATCCTGAGCAAGAGCGGAGAACATCGCAGCATTTGTGGGGAAGACTTTGGCGGACGAGGATATGCCGACTTCACCCATGAATTCTTCTTCGAGGAAGGTGCGAACGTCCGAATTATGGTCACGGCCGTACACGGCGACGGGAGCGTCTTTACCTCCGATCTTCTTCCAGTTTTTTACCTCACCAGACAGAATTTGGCGGAGCTGAAATAGTGATATTTCCTTGATCGGATTTGAGGAATTGACGGCGATACCACCAATTTCAGTAGCAACCTGAAGTTCGATGTATTTCTTACCTTGGGCTGAGCGAAGGGCCTCTTCCTCGGAATGAGAAGGACGACGGGTAGCCTGAACGATTTCAACTTTGCCAGAAGCAAGTGCCGCAAAACCATCGGAACTGCGCGAAACAGAGACGGCAAATTGGACATCAGGGTTTTTTCTGACGTACCACTGGGTAAGGCGGTCACCAAACTCCTTCATGTTCTCTGCACCAGTGACGCGAACAAGCAATGGAGACGAGGCGGAGAGGATGGCGGTGAAAAGGGATAGAACAAATACGGCGAAGTAGGTGGACGGATGACGACGAATCATCGAAAACCCTTGCTCCTTGTGGGGATCTATCGATCGATTTCGGTTAAGGATACCGTCGATGGGAGCAGAGAGGATGCGAGAGGAAAGAGGGGAAGCACAAAGAATTATTAGCAAACAGTACTACTAATCCCCGGGCGAAACCCTCGACGGCGAATGCATAAATCAAAATAGTCACCAGTTGTTAATTAAATTAAAGTTAAATTTTGCATTATCTGTTGAACGCGGAACAAATTCACGCAATTCCGGATACAAAGATTTTCACATTGCTGCAACACAATGAGAGCATATAATCCGCTGCTTGACCGGACGGTTTTCGGTGGGTTGCTTGCCGCGTCCGCAGATTGGAAATCTGAGGAGTAGATGGCCTCTCCCCGCCTCGCCCCACCGCCCACTCGCGAACGGCTGCTCGGTCGTTCCGATGGAGAACCCTCGCTGGAGTCCGAGCACCGCCGAAAAAAGCCTTCCAATCTTCTTTACGACGTAGATGATGTGCCTCCGCTGGGAGTCCGCTTGGGAGTCTCGCTACAGCACACCTTCTTGATGTCTCTCGGTTGGCTCTACATCGTGGTGATTGTCAACAGCATTGGCGGCACGCAAAGTCAAGCCCAGTCAATGATTCGAATGTCCATGATCGCGAGCGGTCTGGCCACGATCATTCAGGCCCGCAGGAATGTCATGGGCAGCGGTTACTTGTGTCCTCTCTCTGGGAGCCTTACGTTCCTCCAGCCGGCTATCCTCGCCGCGCGCACGGGCGGCTTTTCTCTACTATTTGGGATGGTTACTTTATCCGGCGCATTCACCGCGCTGTTTTCAAGACTGACAACACGACTTCGGGTTCTTTTCCCACCGGAGGTTACTGGGTTGATGGTATCGATGTCCGGGCTGCAACTGGTTGCCTTGGGATGCCCACGGTTTGCTGGTTATACGGCAGCAGGAAGCGCCCCAGAAGCACGCGCCGTAATTGTGGGTGCCGGGACCTTGTTTGCCATGGTCGCAGCCACAATCTGGCATCGCGGGAAACTACACGTTCTGCCAATGCTCCTCGGCCTGGCAGTGGGCTTTTCACTCGCCCTTGCTCTGGGCGTGCTTCCTTGGCACGAATTCATCGGCGACTTCAACGACCCGTGGATCAGCTTGCCACGTCGAGTTTCAAGAGGATTCGCCTTCAATTTTTGGGTGACGATCCCATTCTTCATCGCCAGCCTGACCGCGAGCCTGAAGGCGGTCGGCGATCTGACCCTTTGCCAGAAGATCAATGACGCGGACTGGAAGCGGACAGACATGAAGTCGGTAAGCGGTGGCCTGCTGGCGAATGGCGCAGGTACTGTTCTCTCCGGGATCTTTGGCGGCTCGGCGCAGAACACCGTTTCAAGCAGCATCGGCCTGTCTCTTGCGACCGGCACTACCAGCCGCACCATTGCTCTCCCCACGGGGATACTGGTTATTGCTCTTGCATTTTTCCCACGCATCGCCGCGATTTTTGCGGCAATGCCGCCACCTATAATGGGCGCCCTGCTCATCTATTCCGCATGCTTCATCATTTTGGGTGGTTTCCAGCTGCTAACTTCCCGGATGCTGGATTCGCGACGCATTTTTGTAGTTGGAATCTCACTTATCTTCGGACTCAGTGTGGAGATTTCTCCGGAGCTTTATCGTTACGCGCCAGAAGCACTGCA
Organism: Candidatus Acidiferrum sp.; assembly: GCA_035262705.1. Classification (GTDB taxonomy): domain Bacteria; phylum Acidobacteriota; class Terriglobia; order Acidiferrales; family UBA7541; genus Acidiferrum. The sequence goes on from DATFSI010000033.1 coordinate 7,838, forward strand.
CCCTCTTTTTTCTTCCTCCACGTCGCTGGCAACCGTACTGGTCGTTCTTCTAAGTTACCTACTCCGGTTTGGCGTGGCCAAAGAGCGACGCCTATTCTTCCATCCCGGCAAGGACACGTTTGATGCAATTCACGATTTCATGGAAGAGCAGGGGGCGGTATGGGGCATGCGCCGGGAAGTTGAAATAAGGGCCGTTCATGCGATCCATGAGGTGATTGCGAGTGTTGTTTCTCTCAACCCGTTTCTAAAGCAGTT
>DATFSI010000034.1:0-5758 GCA_035262705.1 Candidatus Acidiferrum sp.
GGACGGCAGCAGCAGCGATAGATAAAGGTAGCGAGAAGGACACAGACCGCCTCGGTAGCCCTTCCAAACGCAGCCTCACAGGTTACAAAGGAAACCATGGCACGTTCATTGGTCATCGTCGAATCGCCGGCAAAGGCGAAGACGATCAACAAGTATCTGGGGAAGAATTACACGGTAAAGGCTTCGATCGGCCACGTGATGGATTTGCCGACGAAGACGATAGGAATTCGTCTGCCCATCGATGAAGACGAAATCAACGCCAAGAAGAAAAAGAAGAGAAGAAAGGGCGCGAAGGCCGCGGCGCCGAAGCCGCCGCTGAAGCCCGTCTCGCTTGACGACCCCAAGATTTTCGAGCCGACCTTGCAGGTGATCCCCGGCAAAGGAAAAGTGATCAACGACCTGAGGAAGGTCGCGAGCAAGTCGGACGCCGTCTATCTGGCTGGCGACCCGGACCGCGAAGGAGAGGCCATCTCCGCACATTTACAGATGGTGTTATCCAAGCCGGCGAAGTTCCTGATTCCCGACGAGGAGGAGGAAAACAAGAACGGGAAGAACGGGGACGCGAAAGTGACGGAAGCTCCGGCCAAGAAGGGGAAGGGAAGGTTTGCGAGAAAGCCGGACAAAATCGAGATCGAGCCCATCGACCCGAAGAAGATTTTCCGGGTGACCTTCAATGAGATTACGCCCAAGGCGATTCGCGCGGCGTTTGACAAGCCGCGTCAGCTGGACGAGCAACTGGTGGACGCGCAGCAGGCGCGGCGCGTGTTGGACCGCATTGTGGGTTATAAAGTTTCGCCGCTGCTGTGGGACAAGGTACGACGCGGGCTGAGCGCGGGGCGCGTGCAGACGGTGGCGCTGCGCCTGATCGTGGAGCGCGAGCAACAGATTCGAGCGTTTGTGCCACAGGAATACTGGACGATCCACGCGATGCTGGACGCGGGCGAGCCACCGATTTTCGAGGCTCGGCTAACGAAGAAGAACGGCGAGGACATCGAGGTCAAAAACCAGGAAGCGGCGGACGCGATTGTCGCCGCCGTGAGCAAGGCGAAATGGCAGGTGGAGAGCGTGGCGCAGAAGGAAAAGCGCCGGAACGCGCCACCACCGTTTACAACCTCGAAGCTGCAGCAGGCGGCGTATAACCGGCTGCGTTATACGGCCAAGCGCACCATGGCGCTGGCGCAGCGGCTGTATGAGGGCGTGGAACTGGGCGAAGAAGGCTCGGTGGCACTGATTACGTACATGCGCACGGATTCGGTGCAGGTGTCGAACGACGCGCTGACCCAGGTGCGGGAATTGATTCCGGAGCGGTTTGGGAGCGCGTACCTGCCGGAGAAGCCGAATTTCTATAAGTCGAAGAAGGACGCGCAGGGCGCGCACGAAGCGATTCGCCCGACGGACGTTTCGCGGACGCCGGAGGATGTGCGCAAATACCTGGAGGACGACGTTTTCAAGCTGTACCAGTTGATCTGGCAGAGGTTTGTGGCGTCGCAGATGCTGCCGGCGGTCTACGACCAGACGACGATTAATATCAAGGCGGGTGATTACACGTTCCGCAGCACAGGATCGATTCTGAAGTTCGATGGTTATCTGAAGGTGTATCAGATTCCGGTGGCGAACGCGGACCGCGAAGACGACGAAAAGGATGACGAGGGAGAAGGCAAGGCGCTGCCGCGGGTCATCGAAGCGCAAGTACTGAAGCTGGATTCCATCAAGCCGGAGCAGCACTTCACGGAGCCGCCGCCGCGCTACACGGAAGCGACGCTGGTGAAGGAGCTGGAAGAAGACGGCATCGGACGGCCTTCAACGTACGCGTCGATCATTTCGACGATTGTCGAGCGCGAGTACGTGAAGAAAGACCAAGGGCGGTTTACGCCGACAATGCTAGGCGAGCGCGTTTGCGGGTTGCTGATCAAGAGCTTCGAGGACGTGTTCGACGTGAAGTTCACGGCGCGGCTGGAAGAAGAATTGGACGAAATCGAAGAAGGCAAGATGCCGTGGCGAGAGTCTGTAAAGGAATTCTGGGAAAAGTTCATCGTGGACCTCGAGAAGGCCGACGATGAAATGATTTCCTACAAAGCAGGCATCCCGACGGGGAAGAAGTGCGAGAAGTGCGGCCAAGGCGAATTGCTGGAGCGCATCAGCCGGCACGGATTTTTCCTGGGGTGCTCGCGGTATCCGGAATGTGATTTCATTCAAGACCTTTCAGAAGAGGTTCCGGAAGACGCCGAGAATAAGGTTGAATACTGCGAGAACTGCGGCAAAGAGATGGCCCTGAAACGCGGGCGGTTTGGCGCGTTCCTGGCGTGCACGGGTTATCCGGACTGCAAGACGACGCGGCGCCTGGTGGCGGGAACGCGCATCGCGCACCAGCCGGATGAGCCGCTGGACGAGAAGTGTCCGCTCGACGGCAACGGCCTGGTGAAAAAACACGGGCGCTTCGGGGAATTCATCGGCTGCTCGGGGTATCCGAAGTGCAAGTACACGCGACCGATCACCATGGGCATCAAGTGCCCGAAGTGCAAGGAAGGCGAGTTCGTGAAGCGCGGCAGCATGGGGAGGGGCGGGAGGTTCCGGACCTTCTACGGATGCTCAAGGTATCCGGATTGCGATTTCACGACGCCATTCATGCCCATTGCCGAGCCCTGCCCGAAGTGCGCCGCGCCGTTCGTGGTAGAAAAGAAGACCAAGATCGGGACGGTGCGCGCGTGCATTAAAGAAGGTTGCGATTGGGAAAAGCTGGCGCCGGAGCCGATACCGACCGAACCGCCGGCTGCGGCGCACGTGGAAGAGGCCGCGCCGGTGGGTGTGAAGTCCTAAGAACCGCACGAAAACCGTTTAGGCAACAGACCTTCCGAGAGAAACAACGGCGCGTGGGAGTGTATCTATAATTTATGAGAAACCGCGGAACGGAATGAAGCAGACGATTCAAAAATATCTGGAATACCTGCGGGCGGTGCGCAACGCTTCGCCGCACACGCTCGTGAACTACAGGAACGACCTCGAGCAGTTCCTGGCGTTTTTGACGCCGCCAGAGACGGAGACGCCGCCGCTCGGGCAGGTGACGCATCACCTGATCCGCGAATTCGTGGCCCACTTGCACGACAGCCACATGGAGAAAAGTTCGATTGCGCGGAAGTTGGCGGCCTTAAGGTCATTTTTCAAGTATTGCGTGCGCGAAGGGATCCTGAAGGAGAATCCGGCGCGGCTGGTGCCTACGCCGAAGCTGCCCAAGCGGATTCCTTCGGTGCTTTCGGCGGAGGAGATGAACGGGTTTTTGAACCAGTTGGCAGGCGAAGGAGCGGGGAGAAAGAACGGTAGAAGGACAAGAACAGCTACGCCGATTGGCGAGGACCGCCTGTTGCTTGCCAGGGATCGCGCCATTCTGGAATTGCTGTATGCAGCAGGCCTGCGCGTGAGCGAGTTGACCGGGCTGAATCTGGAGGACATGGATCAGAAGAGCCAGATGTTGCGCGTACGCGGGAAAGGCAACAAGGAACGCATCGTGCCCTACGGACAGAAGGCGGCCCAGTCGCTGCAGATTTACTGGCCGGTGCGCGAATCGCTGCTGGAGAAGTGCGAAAAGGCGGGACGACGGGCGAGCCTGGACGCGGTGTTCCTGAACTATCGAGGGCGGCGGCTGACGCAGCGCAGCGTGGGGCGCCTCGTGAAAAAGTATGTGCGATTGGTGAATGTGAACTGGGATTTGCACCCGCACTCGCTGCGGCACGCGTTTGCGACGCATTTGCTGGCGGATGGTGCTGATTTACGCGCGATTCAGGAGTTGCTGGGACACCAATCGCTTTCGACGACGCAGAAGTACACGCACGCCTCGATGCGGCAGTTGATGGATATTTACGACAAGGCGCATCCGCACGCGTAGCGGACCGCGAGGGCGCTGGATTTTCTTGTATTTTCTGAGATTTCGCGCCACATCCAAAGAGAATCATAGGAAACTAAGGCCGCACGGTTCCCAGGAGAACGCATGAAGAGGTGTTGGCTGTGGGCGGTTAGCATCCTGTTTGCGTGGGGGATACTCGAAGGATTACCGGTGCGGGCGCAGGATAACTACGAGATCCAGGTGTATGGGGTCGATACCGTGGAGCCCGGCCACACGATGGTGGAGTTGCACAGCAACTTCACGTTTGAGGGATCGAAGATCGCGCAGGACGGCATGCGTCCCACGAACCACCAGTGGCACGAGACGATTGAAATCACCCATGGGTTTACAGATTGGTTTGAGACTGGCTTTTACATTTTCACCGCGGCGCAGAACGGCTTCGGCTGGGATTATGTGGGAGACCATATCCGGCCGCGCGTGCGTGTGCCGAAGAAGTGGAACTGGCCGGTGGGCGTAAGCGTTTCGCAAGAGTTCGGCTATCAGCGCAGCCAGTTCTCACCGGACACCTGGACGTATGAGCTGCGGCCGATCGTGGATAAGACGATGGGCCGCTGGTACCTGTCGTTCAATCCCTCGTTCGACAAATCCTTTCATGGGCCAGGTGAAAATCAGGGGTTCGTCTTTTCGCCGAATTTCAAAGTGAGCTACGACGTCACGAAGAAAATCGCCACGGGAGTGGAATATTACGGGTCGCTGGGGCCGGTGACGGGGTTCGATCCCGTGTCGCAGCAACAGCAGCAGATTATTCCGGCTATCGATCTGAATTTTTCGGAAAAGTGGGAGTTCAATTTCGGCGTTGGGGTTGGCGTGACCAAGGCCACGGATCATCTGCTGGCGAAGATGATTCTGGGCTACCGGTTTGATTTTTGATGCGAAGAGCAGCGATGGATTAAAGGTTGCGCACGATGACACCCGGGGGCGCTCAACTTGCTGACGGATAAAGCCCCAGACCCTATGGCCCGGGCTACAGTCTGTCGCGCCTCCGGCGTTTACGCTTGGCAGTCCGGTCCGAGTTTTGCCTCGAGGCGGGTCTTTACTTCAGGCCACTCCGTGTCAAGGATGCTGAAGTAGACGGTGTCGCGGATGCGGCCGGTCCAGGTGAGGAGATGCTTGCGGAAGGTAGCTTCTTCCTTGCCGCCGAGGCGGAGGATGGCGTTGCGCGATTTCTGGTTCAGGGCATCGGTCTTGAGCTCCACGCGGATGCAGCGCCAGACTTCAAAGGCGTGGCGCAGCATCAGGTATTTGGCTTCTGTATTGACGGCGGTGCGCTGCCAGGGCGGGGCGATCCAGGTGGAGCCGATTTCCACGCGTGAGTTGGCACGGTCGATGTTCATGAAACGCGTGCTGCCAATGACTCGGCCTGTGGCCCTCTCGACGGTGGCAAAAACGACGGACTCACCGCGCGCCTGTTCCGCGAAAGCTTTTTCCACTAGGAGGTCAAAATCTTCGCGAGCTTCCATGCGGTAGGGAATCCAGCGAAAGATGTCTTCGAGGGAGTCTTTGGCGACGTCCCAGAAGGCTGCGGAGTGGGCGGTTTGCAAAGGTTCCAGGCGGATGAAAGTTCCCTCCAGGGTCAGGGGAGGAGCCATGCGGGGGAGAGCGGGGGCGACAGTCACGTTCGGATGCCTCCTTATATTTGCATATTTGCGAAATTGCTACTCCTGAGCAGTGTAGGTCACCTGTTGTGGGAAGCATCCAGCCACAATGGCCTATTCCGGCACGTGCGCTTGGCCAAAATGGTCCTAAAATGTGTGCGTTGACGGAGATGCAGGGCGACCCGTATAATTAGAGTTTGTCTTGAGCCTTTGGAGGAGAGATGTACGCCGTCATACAGACCGGGGGAAAGCAGTATCGTGTCGC
>DATFSI010000035.1:0-4451 GCA_035262705.1 Candidatus Acidiferrum sp.
CCGTTTTCCGCGGCGTAATACGGCATGGGATAGCGATATTGATCCGTGCCCTGATAATAGACGTAGAGGCAAAAATAGATGTCCAGCCAGCCGTCGCGGTCGTAGTCAGCGATAGCAGCGCCGGTGAACGTGCCTTGCGGCAGATTGGCAAACGAAAAGGCGCCGGGCCGCAAGCGAAATTTGCTGTTGCCTTGGTTCAAAAAAAGCAATGGACCGTTCGCGCGCACGACAATCAGGTCCTGCCGGCCATCGTTGTCCATGTCTGCAAACAGCGCGCACGCCGTGTTGTCGAGGAGCCCAACGCCGGAGGATTCCGTGATGTCTTCAAACGTGCCGTCGCCGCGATTACGGTAGAGGCGATTCGGCAGCCCGGCCGGCTGGCAAATGTATAGATCGTCAAAGCCATCGCCGTCGATATCACCCACGGTCACGCCGTTGTGGCCGTAAATATCGATACCGCTCGCGCCGTCCAGCACCGTTCGCCAGTGATCCACGCCGTGCAGCAACTGCTCGCGGTAGGAAGTGCAACCGGCAAAAGCATCGGCCGCCTTGTCTTCAAAGATAGGAACCAGCGACCGGCTGCGCGTTTCCTGCAAATTGCGCCATTTCTTCAGCCGAAGCGAATTGTTTGAGCCAAGCTCCCATTCGAACGCAAGCTGCCCAATCCGTTGCTCGCGGTAAAAGCCGGTTCCTGTGCCGATAAACTCATAGCGGACTTGCGCGTGAACCGCAGCGCCCGCATTTCCGGCGGAAATTGGAGACGTTTCCGCCTGAATCCCGGTGACCTGAAATTCCACAGTCGATAGTTTGGAGAAACCCCGGAAGGCCAAACGCCACTCCGTAAGAAACGCCTCGCGTCCCAGCGACGTTCCTTCTTTGAACTGTGCTTCCCATACCTGGAAGATTCCGTCATTCCGACACGGCTTCAGTCCGCTGATCGTCGAACCGGCGGCAAATTCAGGACTCATCACGTTTTCAAGCGAGGCGGTTTTCTGCGGCGATTCACTCAGCTCCACGGCCCATGCCCGCAAAATCGCCGCGATGCGATCGTGATAGATCTCCGTCGGAAATACGTCGTTCTCCGCCGCAACCTTCTTCAGCACGGATTCCAGCGCGCGCGGAGTGCGGTATTTTGGATGAACGTGGAATTCCGTGAGCTGGGGAGGGGCTTGCGCAGATTTTTCAGAAAAGGAAAAGGGCCACGCCAGGCTTGAAGGAAGAAACGCCAGCGCCGCGGTTTGCCCGTAACGCAGGAATTCCCGCCGGCTCACTTCGGCGCTTCGCCGCTTCTTCCCCGGCCGGCTCAGACAAATTCCTCCGCGTTTTCAGGCTTGAATTGCGAATCTAGCATCGGCATTCCGGCGCGTCAAGATTTGGCGAGTTTGGCAGAACTGGTTAACCACTGAATCTCCACGGCGGAAAGGCCCCGCACGCTGTTGCAGAGATAAATCTCGTCCGCGCCCCGGAGGTCTTTTAAGCGGAGGACCGCCTCGCACGCATTCCCCTTTTTCTTCAGAACCTCGGCGCGCAGTGTGCCCGGCAATAGGCCACAGTCGAGTTCGGGAGTTCGCCAGACGCCATTCTTTACCACGAATACGTTGTGGATCGTTCCCTCTGTCAATTCGCCGCGCTCGTTGAAAAACAGGACATCATCCCATTTTCTTTTTTGCGCGGCGGTGTATTCCCGGGCATACAAATCGCGATTCGTCGTTTTGTGGAACAAGAACCGGTCCTGGCTTGACACTTTGTGACGGGAAAAGCCGATCCGGCCAAAAGGCTTCGGGACGAAATTAGCGTGCGTGATTTCAACTTGGCCGTCTTTGGCCAGCACGATGCGGACCCTTTGCGGCCGCACAGAAAATCGTTTCGCACGCGTAAGTAGTTCTGCGCGAACTCTTGCTTTGTTGAAGACAAATCCGAAATACATCGCCGAATCCCTCATTCGTGCCAGATGTGCTTCCAGCAAGCGGTAGCGGCCGTCCCAATAGAGCGTTTCGAAAAGCTGAAATTCCGGCTGGCTTTCCACCAGGAACGCCGCCTTCCACCGGCATTCCTGCCACTCGTCCGCGGCCACCGAATCGTAAGTAATCCCGCCGCCAACACCCATTTCTCCTTGCCGGTTCTCCAGCGCAAGCGTGCGAATTGCGACGTTAAATCGCGCATAGCACGGCGCGAAAAAGCCTATCGCTCCGGTATACACACCGCGTGGCGAATCCTCGAGAGCGGCAATATGCTGCATGGAGCGAATTTTGGGCGCGCCAGTGACGGATCCCGAGGGAAACAGCGCAGGCACGAGCGACTCCGAGGTGCAATCCGCGCGCAGCTTGCCCTCGACAGTCGAGGTCATCTGCCAGACCGACGGATACCTCTCCACTTCGAATAATTTCTTCGTTTTTACGGAGCCCGTCCGGCATATGCGCCCAAGATCGTTGCGCAGCAGGTCCACAATCATCACGTTTTCCGCGCGGTTCTTTTCGCTGTTACGCAGGCCCTCAGCCGCCGCCAGGTCCTCTTCCAGATACCGGCCGCGATCCGCGGTTCCCTTCATCGGACGCACGGTGATGTGCCCGTTGCTGGCTTCGAAAAACAGTTCCGGCGACAAGGACACAATCTGCTCGCTTCCTGTGTTCAAAAACGCGGCGTAAGGGACCGAATGACGGCGGAACAATGCACAGAACATTTCCCACGACCGCTGTCGTGTTTTAAGCCGCACACGCGTGGTGAAGTTGATCTGATACACTTCGCCAGCGCGAATAAGCCGGCGGATTCTGGCCACGCGCTCGCGGTATTTTTCCCAATTTATTTTTATGGCGTAGTTATCCAGCAACCGCACATCGTCACCAGGTAAAAGTGCGGCATCCTCGCAGCGTACGCTCTTGCGATAAAGCCCGAACCAGGCGAGAGGACCGGACGTCTTATTCAGCAAAGAATGCAGGCGCGGTTCCAGCGCATAGCCCGCTTCGTAATGCAAAATACCGGCGGCTTCTCCCCCGCCTTGCACATGGTCGGAGATTCGCCACAGGGCATGCCTCAAAGACTCGACCTCGGTCGGGACAAGCACTTCGTGTGGTTCCCGGTAAAACCGCCACGCAGGCCCATCCCGCAACAGGACAAAACCCGCTTGCCGCGCATACTTTGTGAGAAGCGCCCGGTTCGGCTCCGGGCGTTTGAGAGAGCGGTTCATTCCCGCCGATTATCCCATACCCATGTCGCCGCTCGCTTCACGCTGCATTCCGCGCTAGTCTCTAGGCCAGCAGGAGATGCCATGGCTCGCGCCGCTTTGCCCACCCCGGATCTGCGCCAGGGAATACTGGAGACCTACGCGGTCAACGACCACATCAACCAGCTCATCCTCGAGCATCTCGATCCCCGCGCCTGGCGCGCCAAGCCAGCAGGCCGCAACGCGCGCACTATCGCTGCAATCTTCGCTCATATGCACAACATCCGCCGCAAATGGCTGCGGCTCTCCGCTCCACATCTTAAACTGCCTGCGCAGCTCGACCGCTCACGCTGCACGCAACGCGAAGCGCGCGCCGCCTTCACGCAAAGCGCGAAGCTTTGCTCGGAGATGCTGGCCGAAGCCCTCGGCGGTCCGCGCGTCCGCGTCAAACAATTCCTGCGCGACGGCTGGGCCAGACCCTGGCCGGGAGGCGCAGCGATGTTTGCCTACATGCTCTCGCACGAAGCCCATCACCGTGGCCAGATTTGCATGCTGGCGCATCAAATGGGCTTTCCCTTGCCGGGCAAAGCCTCCTATGGAATTTGGATGTGGGAAAAACTCTGGAAAGAGTGCGGGTTCACAGGCCCGCGCTGAGGGCCGGAGGTTCCAAAGGAAACCGTTAGCCTAAGAATCCACAGGGGAATTTTTGGCTGGGAGACCTGGACTCGAACCAGGATAGCCAGATCCAGAGTCTGGAGTCCTACCAATTGGACGATCTCCCAACCGCAAGGACGTTGCACTGTGTCGCTCGGAAGACCTCCGCGTCACCACCGCAACCTTTCTAGATTAAGGTGTCCTCACGTGTCCCGTCAACCCGCTCCCACCACATGTGTCAAAGCTCCCTCCACATGCAGCCGCAAAGTGAGAATGTCCGGGTAGAAATGTCCGCTTTCATGACGCCGGTTTTTCGTAAGTCCTTCCGGCCTACGGCCTCCAGGACTTACAAAACAAAAAGCCCAACCCTCCGGCGAGCTCAAACCCAAGTATCATGTGCCTCCTGAACACCCATGGAGGAAGCCTTGGAGGCGGACACTTCTCCTTCGCGAGGACATTTCTACTTTGCGTTGACACCCGCTCCCTCCACAAGGCGCCAGGATTTCTCGCGTTCCGGGAATCAGTTGCAGGCCCCCACGGGCCATGATACTTTCCCCTGCACGCATTGCATCCGAACGGCGTGTCTCTGATTCTAATGCCGTGGGGGAAGTTCGAAGTGACACGCTTCCCATGTTTC
>DATFSI010000036.1:0-6142 GCA_035262705.1 Candidatus Acidiferrum sp.
CTTTCGCCGCCGGCAACCAGAACCTTTCCACTGCCGAGCAAATTTGCCGTCTGGAGATCGCGTTGCGTAGTCATCGTGCCGGACGCGGTGAATGTGCCTTGAGAGGGATCAAAGATCTCTGAGGTGGCATACAAAATGGCCGCTGGGGTAGGGTTGCCCAACGTGCCGTTGCTTCCGCCGGTGATCAGCACCTTGCCGGCGTCAGGTCCAGAACTGAAGAGCGTTGCCGTGTGGGATTCCCTCGGCACGGTCATGCTGCCTGTCTTGGTAAAGGTCCCAGCGCCCGGATCAAAGAGCTCCGCCGAAGCGAGCGATAATATGCTTGAATTCGGAATCCCATTGTAGAAGATGACGTCTCCGCCTGTGATGAGCACCTTGCCATTTTGTAGGAGTGTCGCCGTATGCTCTACGCGGGCCGCCGTCATCGGGCCAGTGGCTGTAAATGTATCACTCGCGGGGTCGTACAACTCCGCCGTGTCGATGGCGGCTTCACCAGCAGCGCTCGTGGCGCCGGCGGTGCCTCCAGTGATGAGCACCTTGCCGCTGCCCAGCAAAGTCGCTGTATGTCCCGCGCGCGGCGTTGTCATGTTGTGAGTCGTCTGCGTGAACATGCCGGTGGCGGGATCGTAGAGCTCCGCCGTGTCGAAAGCGTTTGAGCCGGAATCTTCGCCCCCGGCCACCAGCACTTTCCCATTATTGAGAAGTGTGGCGGTGTGGAAGCGCCGGGCGGTGGCCATGCTTCCGGTTGCGGCGAAGCCATGCGGAGTGATCACGACGTTGAAATTTGCGGAAGGGGACTTTTGGTTGAACTGGTCGATCGCGGTCACGCTGATGGGGAAGGTTCCCAGCTGCGTCGGTGTGCCGGAAAGTGTTCCGGTGTTGGTGTCGAACAGGAGACCGGTCGGGAGCGTGCCGGACTCGCTCCAGGTAAACGGCGGATAGCCGACTGCGGTGAAGGTGAACGAGTAGGGCAAGTTCTCTCCGCGCGGGAGCGGGGCAGGGGTCGCATTGACGACAGGCGGGGGAGGCGGTGCGATGGTAATGGTGTAGTTGGCATTGCTTTGAACGGAGGGGGAACCCGCGTCGGTCACGGTCACCACAGCATTAAACGTCCCGGGCATCGTGGGAGTACCTATGATACAGGTTGGACGTGAGAAAAACGCGCCGCAACCGGGCGCGTGGTCCGATACGTTTAGGCCTGGCGGCAAGGATGAGCCCATCGCGGGAGCCCAACTAAAGGTTCTCGGAGGAACGCCACCCGTAGCTGTCAGAGGAAACCCGAACACTCTCACCTGACGGCAATGGGGAGGCGGGAAACAGACAACGATGGAATGCGGATCATAGCGTTGACCCACGGTCCCGTCTGGCGGGTTGCCGTTCGTTATGCTCAAATCTGCCGCCGTTGTCACGGTAACCGAGGCCATTCCGGTAATGGAACTCTTGGCGGTGTCGGTGGCCGTAAGTGTGTCCGTTCCGGCAGTTTCGAAAGTCACGGAGAAGTTTCCCGTTCCAGCCATCAGCGTGGAACCCCCCGGAAGCTTTGCTTGCGCATCGGAACTCGTAAAGTGCACGGTTCCGGCGTAGCCCGTCGAGGTATTGTTGGCGGCATCCAAAGCCGAAACCGTCACCTGGACGGTTTGCCTGGCTAATGAGGAGGCCGGCCCCGTCACCGAAAGATGTGTGGCTGCGTTGGTGACCACGTTAATCGCGCCTGAGGTGCCTTTTAATGAGGCAGTTACTGTATCCGCGGCTGTGACGGTCTGCGGCCCAAGCGAGACCAGAGTCACCGAAAAACTCATTGTTCCGTTGGTAAGGCTGGAGTTCGCGGGCAATGTTGCTTGGGCGTCGCTGCTCGTGAGCTTCACCGTCCCTGCGTAGCTCGGGACTGGATTGCCAAAGTTGTCGACCGCGCTGACCGTAATCATGAAAGACAAGTTTGTGGTGACGGCCGGCGGAGCATTGACAGAAATACTGGCCGCGGCCCCAGGATTTACGTTAATCCCCGCCGATGTGGCTGTTAGGGAAGGGTTGGCCGTGTCTGTTGCGGTGATTGTCTGCACACCTGCCGTTTTCAGCGTAGCCATGAAGCTTCCCGTTCCATTTTGCAGCGTTTTGTCCGAGGGCAAGACGGCCTGGGGATCGGAACTGGCAAAGTGCACGGTCCCTGCGTAACTCGCTACGATATTGTTAAAGGCATCTACACCGCTGACCGTTAGGTTGAACACTGCGCCTGCGGAGGTACTGGCTGGAAGCGAACTCACCGACAGTTGAGAAAGTTGTGCGGCGCTTACGGAAACGGAACCCGAACCGGAATTCAAAGCGTGGACCGCATCGCTGACCATTATTGTCTGATTGCCGGCAGTTCGGAAGGTGACTTGAACGGTTGCTGTGCCGTTTATGAGGGTTGTATTTCCGGGTAAACTGGCTTGGGGATCGCTGCTGGTAATGGTGACCGTGCCCATATAGCTGGCGGCAACATTGCCGTTGGAAGTCAGGGCGTTGATGGTGACCGAAAACGCTGTGCCGGCCGTCGCTGAGCCTGTTACGACCACGCTCAGGTGAGTGACGGACGGGCCGCCTCCCCCGCAAGCCTGGAGGCCCAGCGACACGGATACGAAACTCACGACCAACCATAGCTTCCTCATGATGCCTCCGCGCACTTCCCAGGTCGTATCTGTGCCCGAGCCCATGACTCGCTGTTTCTCACGCGCAAAAGAGCCTCGAAATAGTTCATGCCGAGGTGATAGGAAGCATGTCGGCCGCGGCCCTCAAACAAGGGCTACCAGGGGATGGGAAACTTGATTCGCCCTGCAGCCACTGCTCCCGCGAGCACCCCAAGCGCGACCGCCAACACAATCGCCCAGCCACGCCATCGCGTTTCCGGGTTGCGACCAGCCATTTTCAGGACTTTCCCGGTCACCATGAGGGCGTGAACTACCACTCGCCCCCATTGCTTGTCCTGAGCATTTCCTGATTGTTTTCTGATAGAATCCCCGCAACGGGCAGAGGGTCCATGAGCCAGCCCAACCCTCTTCGGTATAGGTTTGGCGAGTATTGTCTCGATGCAGGTGAGCGTCGTCTCCATCGCAGTGGTGTGCATATCGCCCTGGCGCCCAAGGTCTTCGACACCCTCCTTCTCCTGGTCGAAAATCCCGGCCACCTTATAGAAAAAGAAGAATTTATGAGGAAGCTCTGGCCGGATACCTTTGTCGGGGACGACGCCCTGGCCCGCAACATCTCCATTCTTCGCAAGGTTTTGGAAGGATCCAGCGATGCACAGTCAGTGATTGCGACCGTTCCCAAGAAGGGCTACCGCTTCGTCGCCGAGGTGTTCCAAAATGGAACGCAATCCGAGGAATTCCAGACTGCCGATCTCTGGGACCTCGCAAAGGCAGTCGAACAATTGCGGCCAACTCCTGTTTCTTACTTGGCCTCTTCCAATGGGAACGAGGGATCTGATGCCGGCATCCCGCAAACTGTTCCGAACTCCTCTTCTCCCTGGAGCGGCCTTCCGTTTATATTGTTTGCTCTGACGCTGGGCTTTCTCGCTGGCCTACTTACTTTCTATCTGCTCTACCCTACGCCGTTCTTTAGCCGCCATGTATTCGGGATGAACCCGTCGCCCTCAATCCACTCTGTCGCCGTCCTGCCCCTGCAAAACCTCTCCGTGGACCCCGCGCAAGAGTATTTCTCCGACGGTATGAGCGACGCGCTCATTACCGACTTGGCCCAAATTCGGTCTTTGCGGGTTATTTCGCGAACCTCCACGATTCGCTACAAGAAGTCGGACAAGTCTTTGCCGCAAATCGCGCGCGAGTTGGGTGTGGACGGAATTGTCGAAGGCACCGTACAGCGTTCGGGTAATCGTGTGCGCATTAACGCGGAGCTTATTGAAGCAAATTCCGACCGCCACCTCTGGGCCAAGAGCTACGAAAGCGATCTCCAGGATGCTCTTACCCTGCAATCGGAAATTGCGCGATCTATTGCGCAACAAATCCGTGTGAAGCTCACCCCCGACGAAGAGCAGGTTTTGATTCATACCCGGCCGGTGAATTTGCGCGCCATCGAACCGTATCTTCGCGGCCGCTATCATCTGGCGACTGCCCGCGGTATGTTTCCCAACTCCACGGGCAAGCTGGGCAGAGAGGCGGAAATACAGGGCGCGATTGCGGAATTTCATCGCGCCATCGCCGAGGATCCGAATTACGCTCCCGCGTACGTCGCTTTCGCCAGCACTTTGGTGATGAAAGGAGATCTTTCGCCCTCAGACAGCCGGCAGGCGGAAGAAGCCCTCGGGAAGGCTTTGGCCATTGATCCGGATTCCGCCGAAGCGCACATGTTCCTGGGACGCCTCTATCTTTGGGAATGGAGGTGGGAGGAAACGGGGCGCGAATATCAGCGCGCCATCGAACTCAACCCCAATCTTGCGGATGCCCATGGCTATTACACCGAGTATCTGGATCTCACCGGTCATCTGGACCAAGGCCTTCGCGAGGCGGAAATCGCTAAGAGCCTCGATCCGGCCAGTGACCGGATAGCCTGGGAGTTTTATATCCGCCACCAATTCAATCGCTTCATCGAGCTGAAGCGCAACGATGTTGCCTCCCACATGTTTGGCCCCATGGCGCACTATGATCTGGGCTACGGCTATGATCGCGCGGGACTGCATGATGCCGCCATCCACGAATGGGAAGAAGCCATGGCGGGTTTCGGTTTTAAGGAACAGACCGAGGCTATTCACCGCGGATATGCCAAGAATGGTTTTCAGGGAGCGATTCGCGAGTGGGTTTCCGCCTTGGAAAGACTCCGTGCCAGCGGTCAAACTGTTTATCCGGAACTACCCGCCTATCTATATGCCGTCCTCGGCGACAAAGACCGCGCCTTCGCCTGGCTGGAAAAGGCTTACCAGCACAAAACGCACGGCATGCCTTTTCTCAAAGAAGACCCAACCTGGGATGACGTCCGTTCCGATCCGCGCTTTGCGGATCTGGAGCGCCGCGTAGGCGTCCCCTAGAAAGCGTAATCGGAACCGAAGCGTGTAAGTTTGCTGTGTTTGCAGGAACGATGCTGCCGGGGGACGGAATTGGACGGAACGCTTGCCTGGCAGATTCGACTGGTTGGCGGCTGCTGCGTGATTTGTCCACAGATTTCCTCACTTTTCCGCACATGGTCTGATTCCTCAAAGCGCGTTTTTAGTGGAGACTGGACCTTCGTGCTGGAAGCGAGGTTCAATGCATCAGTTTCCACAGTCTCCTCCGCTACAAACGACTCACTACCATGATTGCGCACAGTGTAGGCGGTCCTTTGTGTGCGTTTGCCAGACCCCAAGAGGAAAAATCTTTTGCTTAGAGTGCTGGGAAGAAACCCAACAAGGCAAAGCCCGGAAGGCCCCTCCACGCTGGGCAAAGTCGTCACGCTTGGGCTAACGTTCACCCGCACATTTGGTACTCCACCTGACGGTGGAGAGGGAAGGGAAGTCAGGGTTTGGTCCGAAGTTTCGGACTTGGTTTCGATTCCCGCCCGCTCTAGAAACCCGGATGATTCAATTGCCCTTACGCGGCTAAGACTAGAAAACGGGGCCAACCGGCCCGAGTTTTGGACCGAAGTTGGCCCCAACTCTTCTCCAACCAGCAGTTGAGGTTTCGTTCACTAAGGCAGTCAAGAGTCTCACTCCAGAGCAAATCGCAAAGCTGGAAAAAGAAATGGAAGGTCTGCAGCGGCAATATCATGCCGCAGCCAAGATGACTTGTAATAACGCAAGGTCACAAGCCCTGGAAATCAGCGTATCCAGCCGGTTTGATTTGGTTGTGTTGCGGGGCTAATGATGGCCGGGCTCTGTGCTTTCGGGGAAGGGAAGCTCATTCATGGGCCGAGCACATTCGATGGACGATCCGACGGGTCAGGGGTGTTGGGAATTACTTATCCCAGCGAGTGATTGCCCCGTTCAGTGCGTGAGACCCGATCTGAACGGGATTAGGATTCTGCCCTCCATCGAAGAACTAGAACGACTAAACAGAGGTTTCTGTAGTGCCTTCCAATACTGCCTTTCCTTTTTCGTCAGCACGGAGAATGCTATTCATCTACCACACACTTTTTGCGCTACACTCAAACCAGCACAGAACCGCCCCTTCATCTCCAGGAG
>DATFSI010000037.1:0-6748 GCA_035262705.1 Candidatus Acidiferrum sp.
AGGCGTGGCGGTCCTGGCCTGGTCGTCTTGCTTCGCGTTCTTATCTTTCGGCCGCACTCCCGGAGTGGCAATCAGGAATTCTCGTCCGCACAGTTTGCGGATGGCTTTGGCTTCCTGCACCGAAGCAACCACCCCGTCGACTCCGGTGGATTGCGCCAGCTTGGCGAGTTTCAAGACGCGCGATTTCGGCGGCCCGCCAATTCCGACTTCGCGGACAGACTTCTGATCCATGCTCGTCAGCACAGTGACGGCGAGCAGCCGCGGCCGGTCGGCGCCCATGGGCACTCCGGCACTGATGGCCTGCACCGCCGCGCTCATCATCGTCGTGCCCCCCAGCGCATGTATGTTCACCAACTGCACGCCCGGCAAGCCCGCTGAAGCGAGTACCGCTCCTGCCACGGTATTGGGGATGTCGTGGAATTTCAGATCGAGAAAGACACCCGTTCCCAGTTGCGCCACTTGTCTGACCGCTTCAGGTCCTGCGCTGGTAAACAGCTGCAGGCCGATCTTGAACATGCCGACGAGATCGGCTACCTGTTTGGCGAATTTTATTGCCGTGGATAAGGAATCAAAATCGAGGGCTACAATCAGGCTGCTGCGTGGATGGGCGTCGAAGGTGGTCACGGTTCAGGGCTTGCCCGTGAAGTTCACTCCTGACTTTCCTCTGCTCGGGTACGCTTCGGTGGCAGCTGCATCAGCTCCAGCCGCACCTGGCTTACACCAGAGTGGATCAGGCCAATCTTCCGGGCTACGCGATAGGATACATCAATTTCGCGTCCTTCCTGATAGGGACCCCGGTCATTGATACGCACCATTTCAAATTTCCCGTTGCGGGTGTTGACGATCCTCACCCAGGAACCGAAGGGGAGGTTCGGGTGGGCGGCTGTCAGGGATTCGGCATTAAAGCGTTCCCCGTTGGCGGTCTTTTTTCCGTCAAAGTTCGGCCCATACCAGCTGGCGTTGCCTGTCCACACCTTGATCGGCTTTACCGGCTCGCTCTTCAAGGCCACCAAGGGTGCTTCCATGACGGGTGCGATCAGGAACATCAAAGGCACCCATCGGATTGCGGCCCATGCTACAAAGAGTGGTTGTCTCATAGTGTGTTTAAAATGCTACAAAAACATAAAAAGTGTATCAGAAAAACCGCATTATGTCAACTGTTTTCTGTACTAAATTTACCTCTTAATTCGTTAAAACTAAAACACTTACCATCATAAAGGCCCTTCGCTAAACCGTCTATAATGTCCTCACTGGCCCTCGGATCAGAAAAACTGGCCGTACCGACCTGTACGGCGGTCGCACCGACGCTGATGTACTCGAGGAGGTCCGGCACTTTTTCTACTCCACCGAGTCCTATGACCGGAATTTTTACCGCTTTACAGGTCTCCCAGACCAGTCGGAGGGTGATCGGCTTGATGGCTGGACCCGACAAACCGCCCGTCAGGTTCCCCAAACGTGACTTCCGGGTCCTAAAATCGAGGGCCATTGCCGGAAAAGTATTGGCCACGGTCAAGGCGTCGGCCCCGGCCGATTCGGCTACCCTTCCGATAAGTCCAATGTCTGTAACAAGAGGCATCAATTTCACCCAAAGCGGCCTTTTCTTTGCTGCCTTCCGAGCTGCCAGGACTACCTCTTCTACTAGAGCAGGCTCGCTGCCGAATTGCATTCCCCCCTTTTTGACATTCGGGCAGGAGATATTAAGCTCATAGGCCGAGATTCCGTCCGCGCTTTCGAGCCTTTCAATGACCTCAACATACTCGTCTGGGCAGTAGCCGAAAACGTTGGTGATGACGTGCGTGTTGTATTTTCGCAACAGTGGGAGTTTATCTTTGACGAAAGAGTTAACGCCCACATTCTGTAATCCAACCGCGTTGAGCATTCCGGACGAGGTTTCGCAGAGGCGGGGAGGAGGTGCACCCTCGATCGGCTGGAGAGAGAGCCCCTTCGTGACGATGCCCCCTAGCCGGTCCAAATCCACCACATGGGCGAACTCCAATCCGTAACCGAAGGTTCCGCTGGCAGCGATGACGGGATTGGCAAGGCGGAGGGTGCCAACCTGCACGCTGAGGTCAACGCGTTCGGTAGGATTCACGCCTGGGAAGGGTACCACGGGGCTGGGTGGACGATTCTGTGATCCCGGCCCAAGGCCTGTGGAAGTGTGGATTTCCTGTTGACGCGCCTAGGTCAGGGCTTCTTCGCGTCTTTCTTGAGTGCTTCCGAGAGCACCCGGCCATCCCGAGTCGCCAGGGTCACTCCGGTCAAGGTTGCGAAGGTTGGAGCGATGTCGGCCGGAGTAATGGGCTCAGAATATTCTCCCGGCTGAATCCCGAAGCCCATCAGGAACACCGGCACGCGTTGGTCGTAATAGTAGGGTGTTCCGTGCCCGGTCCCCGTACGCGCTTTCTTGGCATCTGCCGAACCGTCGGTCAGCCAATACGGCTTTTGCAGCACGAACAGGTCCCCACTCCGTCCTGCGAAGTAGCTCAGTACCGCGGCCCTCCGAGGCGGGGCTATGGGCGTGGTGCCATTGCTCAGGTCCTCCGCGCGATACACCGCGGCGACTCCCGGGGTCGATACAATCGTATCCAGAAGCGCTTTCATGGCCGGGGCATCCGCCTTTAACCGGGAATAGACGCCCTCCGAAAAATAGACCTCGTTGCCGGATATCCGTGCCAGGGCTGGCCGCTCGTAGTGGAAAGGTTCTAAGGCCCTTTCGATGCGTTCCTGCAGATCGGGCAGACTAAGAACCCCTGCATCCACGCCGGTGCTCTGCATGTCCGCAGGAATCGGTGCCACCCCGTGATCGGCGGTCAACGCCACCACGTAATTGCCCGCTCCTACTTTCTTGTCGAGACAGGCGAACAATTCGCCCAAATCTTTATCCAGCCGCGCCAGGATGTCCTGAATCTCCCAGCTCCGCGGACCAAAAGCGTGCCCAACATAGTCCACCGACGAGTAGCCCACTGCCAGGAAATCCGTGCCCGGCCCTTTACCGATGCCGAGTGAATCGACCGCCGCTTCGCTCAGCTTCGTAAGGTAGGTATCCGCGAATGGACTAGTCGCCCATTGCTCGGCAAAGGCCGCGTCGCGCTGTGAAGCTCCTTCCTTACCTCGCAGGGGATGCGGGAAGGTCGTCGTCCAGCCCTCAGGCGCTCGCGCTCCAGCAGCAGTTTCCTCATAAAAATAGGCACTGCGCGGCAAGAACTCCGACCACGTCTTTCCATAATCCTGCGCGACGGGATTCCTCTTCGCAAACTCCTCGATAAATGGTGCAGGACCATAGCCCGGTGAAGTCACCAGCGCTCCGGAAGGGTCCATCCATGTCGCCGAGTCGGCTTTGTGGCCGGCCATAGTGAGTGCGGAACGCGCCTTAATCGAAAGCGTCACCACGCGTGTCCCCCCGCCGCTCTGGAATTTCAACTCTTCTGCAAACGAGGGAACCTGCATCCGCCAAGCCGAGTCGCCCCCTTTGGTGCTGCCTCCCGCATAAGCCGTATTCGCCACATTGGGATCGGCCGTGCAGGTGGTCATCTTCTGCTGCTCGCGATCCCACCAGGCGTTGGCCACCATTCCGTGGGTTGCGGGGAACGAACCAGTCGAAATGGTCGCATGTCCCACGCAGGTTTCCGTTGCAGCGTACGGATACGCCGCGGCCCGGAACCACGCCCCTTCCGTCAACAGGCGTTTAAGGCCGCCGCTCCACTGCCCCCGGAACTTGTCCACGTAATCCGCGCGCATCTGATCCACCACCAGCAGCACGATCAGCTTCGGACGAGGAGCCACAACCGTCTTTTCGGTCGCCGCCGGTTTCGCCGGCGCCGTGGGTTTCGCCGTCTGGGCGTACCCGCCAGCCACGAGAAACATGGCTGCCGCCGCTAGCAGCGTCAGTCTTTTCCGTATTCGGCGGATCATGAAATTCCCCCTGTCCATCGCCTTCTCCTTTTCCAAACCCCGCCGCAGTCTAGCACGCCGCCATTTCGCCGGGGTGAAGCGCCTCAGAGGTTCGCCTGAACGCTTGCCATCGGGAGTTGTGCTAGCATTACGCCAGCATGCGAATCGTCGAAAAATCACAGTTGATGTCCGCGGCGGAAATCGACCGCACCCTGCAACGCCTGGCCCACCAAATCGTGGAAAAAAGCGGCGGCACAAAGAGCCTCGCCCTCATCGGTATCCGCCGGCGCGGCGTGCCCCTAGCGCAGCGGGTCGCCCGTGCCATGCGCGGTATTGACGGCGTGGATGTCCCTGTCGGGACGCTCGATATCACGCTCTATCGCGACGACCTTTCCAAGATCGCCCCGCAAGCAGTCCTGCAATCCTCGGATATTAATTTTGGCGTGGACAACATGGACCTCGTCCTGGTCGACGACGTTCTCTATACGGGCCGCACCATTCGCGCCGCCATGAACGGCCTGTTCGACCTCGGGCGCCCCAAGCGCGTTTCGCTGTGCGTGCTAATTGACCGCGGCCACCGCGAAATGCCTATCGAGGCGCAATATGTCGGCCGCACGGTGCAGACCAGCGACACGGAAATCATCGAGGTCCGACTTATCGAAATCGATAAGGAAGAGCGTGTCGTCCTTGTCGACCGCGTCGATTAGTTCGTTCACTATTTCCTGTTCTCTCCGCATCGCGTAAACTATCATTCCAGACGAGGCACGCTCCTCCTCGCGTGCAATCGAGTGCAAATTTGACCTATCGTTTTCGCGACCTCCTGGCTCTCGAACCGCTCTCGGCGGACGAACTCACCTTCATTCTCGATCAGGCCAAGCCTTTTCAGGAGATCCAGCGGCACCCCCTCAAAAAGCTGGCCACGCTGCGTGGAAAAACCGTAGTGCTAGCGTTTTTCGAAAACTCCACACGCACCCGCCTGAGTTTCGCGACTGCCGCTTCCCGACTCGGTGCAGACACCATGAACCTGCAGGCGGAAGCCTCCAGCCTAAAAAAGGGCGAAACACTGCTCGACACGGCCAACAATCTCAACGCTATGAAGCCGGACTGCTTCGTGATGCGCCACTCTTCCTCGGGCGCCGCCGATTTGGTCGCCCGCCATCTGGAAATCCCCGTAGTCAATGCCGGCGACGGCACCCACGAACATCCTTCGCAAGGCTTGCTGGACGCGCTCACCATCCGTGACCGTATCGGCCACCTCAACGATCTCAACGTCACCATCCTGGGCGACATTGCGCATTCCCGCGTGGCGCGCTCCAACATTCACCTGCTGGGTAAATTCGGCTGCCGCTTTACGCTGTGCGGTCCCTCCATGTGGGTGCCTCGCGAACTCGAGAACATTGGCGCGCCGGGCACGCCGATTCGCTGCGTCTATCGCGTCGAAGAGGCGCTCGAAGACGCCGATGTCATCATCGTCCTGCGCGTGCAAACCGAACGCCTCTACGAGCCGTCGCTTTCGCAGAACGACTACATTCTTCTCTATCAGCTCAATTCCGAGCGCATGAAACTTGCCAAGCCGGAAGCGTTGATCTTGCATCCGGGGCCCATCAACCGCGGCATCGAAATCACGCCCGAAGTCGCCGACGGCCCGCAATCCGCGGTTCTCGAGCAGGTCACCAATGGCGTGGCCACGCGCATGGCGATTCTCTATCTCCTGATGGTCGGCGCCACCGAGGGCATGCATCCCGCGATCGAATCAAGACCCGAAGCCAAGTCCAAGGAATCTGCGCATGCTTCTGATTAAGAACGGACGCGTCCTCGATCCCACATCCAAAACCGACGCGGTCCGCGACGTGCTTCTCGACGGTGAAATCATTCGTGAAATCGCCGCGCCCGGAAAGATCGCCGCCACCAACGGCACGGAAGTTTTCGACGCCACGGGACTAATTGTCGCGCCCGGCTTTATTGACATGCACGTCCACCTGCGCGAGCCGGGCCAGGAAAATTCCGAAACTATCGAAACCGGTACCAAAGCGGCGGCCCACGGAGGATTCACCGCCGTGTGTTGCATGCCCAATACCAAGCCGGTGAACGATAACGCCTCCATCACGCGTTTCATCGTCGATCGCGCCAAAGCTCACGGCCATGTGCGCGTGTGGCCCATCGGTGCTGCCAGCGTCAGCAGCAAAGGCGAGGCCATTTCTGAAATCGCGGCCATGCGCGAGGCGGGCATCGTGGCCGTTTCCGACGACGGCAAACCTATCGCCACCGCAAAACTCGCGCGGCAAATCATGGACTACTGCCGCAGCCTGGATCTGCCGGTCATCGAACACGCAGAGGACGTTTCTCTGGCCGCCGGCGCGGTCATGCGCGAAGGCGTCGCTTCCACGCGTCTCGGTCTACCTGGAATGCCCGCAGCCGCCGAATCCGTCTGCGTCGCACGCGATGTGCAAATCGCAGAACTCACCGGTGCGCGCCTGCACATTGCGCACCTCTCGGCAAAGGCTTCTCTAGAACAGGTGCGTTTCGCCAAAAAGAATGGCCTGCGCGTCACCTGTGAAGTCACACCGCACCATTTCACCTTGATCGATGAAGATGTCACTTACGATTCACGCTTCAAGATGAATCCGCCGCTGGCCGCGTGTGAAGACCGCGAGGCCCTGCTCGCCGGTCTGGTCGATGGCACGGTGGATGCCATCGCCACGGACCACGCTCCCCACGAGCCGGCCATCAAGGATGTGGAATTCGACAAGGCGCCGTTCGGCATCTTGGGCTTTGAGACCGCCATTGGCCTCACTCTCGAACAACTGGTGCACACCAATCGCATCCCGTTGATGCGGATGGTCGAACTGTTTACCAC
>DATFSI010000038.1:0-4961 GCA_035262705.1 Candidatus Acidiferrum sp.
CTCGGCGGAGTTTGGCACCCGCGCGGGACCAACGGTCCTGGTGACCACAAAATCCGGCAGCAACAATTTTCACGGCTCCCTGTTCGAGTTTTTGCGGAACACTTCATTGGACGCCAAGAGCTTTTTTGCCACCAAGCCGGAGAAGTTCAACTTGAACCAGTTCGGCGGCTCTCTTGGCGGCGCCATTCGCAAGAACAAGACGTTCTTCTTCATTGACGGCGAACAGAAGTTCCAGCGTCACGGTATCGCCTTCACCGGTTTGGTTCCGACCGATGCTATGCGCTCGGGCGACTTTTCCACCGATGCGTTTGGCAACGCAATTCCTATCGGCGCACTCATCAACCCCAATGCGAACGGGGCACCGCCAAACGCAAATGGCGCAGGAAATCTCTTCCAATGTGATGCCAACAATAACCCAATCCCAGCGAATGCAGACGGGAGCCAACCCCTTGGGGCAAAGGCTTGCAACAAGATCCCGCAAAATTTGCTGAACCCAATCGCCCAGCAAATGTTCGGATTCTTTCCGGAGCCCAATGCGAACAATGCCGCTCTCGGGTTTAACTTCGTGAATCAGCCGGTCCGCAAACTCGATGAAACCAAGTTTGACATCCGGTTGGACAACACCTTCTCTGCCAGCGACGCAGCGTATGCGCGCTTCAGCTACGACCAAGCCGTCTCTTACGTTCCCGGCGGGGGTGGCGTGCTCCCGAATTTTGCCGAGCAGTCGCCTTTCGCCAGCAACCAGGGTATTCAGAATCACGGGCGGAATATCGTTCTTTCTGAAACGCACATTTTCTCGCCAACCAAAGTCAACCAGGTCACGGGCGGCTACAATC
Source organism: Candidatus Acidiferrum sp. (assembly GCA_035262705.1). GTDB lineage: Bacteria > Acidobacteriota > Terriglobia > Acidiferrales > UBA7541 > Acidiferrum. Next base: position 837 of record DATFSI010000038.1, read on the forward strand.
GCATCTTTAACTACATTACTTCCGAAGGAAATGCGAGTTGCTTGGCCTCTCAATTACAAATTTCCGGCGCCAACTTGGGATGCCAACCTCTCGGAAGCACCACCTGCGCGGGCCACGTCATCAGTTGTGGCCTCACCTCCACGCAATTTGACGGCGGATATTGGTCACTCGGTGATCGCGGATTTACGCCTTTCACCGGCGGCACCAACGTGTTTTCCATCAACGATTCCTTCGACATGATCTTGGGGAAACACGACATCAAGATGGGCGGTTCCATCCGCGCCATGCAGATGAACGTCCGCACCAACGGCTTCCAGGACGGCTACTGGATCCTTTCCGGACTATGGACTGGTTCCCCCTTTCCAAACGCTGTAAGCCCTGTGGCGGACTTCGCTCTGGGCTTGGCGAGCCTAGCCATTCACGACCAGACGTTTCTAGGCGACACGACGGGACGGCGCTGGAAGATATTTCGCCCGTATGTTCAGGACGACTGGCGGTTTTCCAAGAATCTGACCCTCAACATCGGCCTCGCTTGGTCGATCACCACGCCGATCGCAGAAGTGCTGGGCCGGCAATCCAACTTCAATTTCGCCACTGGCCAATTTTCGATTCCTGGACAAAATGGCGTGAGCGATGGCGCCGGCATCAAGACCTTTTACGGTGCTTTTGAGCCGCGCATTGGCTTGGCCTACAAGCTATTCGGCAGCGACAAGACTGTGCTTCGCGCGGGCTACGCCATTTACCATGACTCTTCCTGGAGTCAAGGAGGACAAGGGTTGTGGCAGAATCCGCCGTTCTACGCGGAATCAGATAGGTTTGCCTTTGGAGGCGCTTGCACCTTTGCGACTGCTTTCTGTCACGCAACGGCGCACCTCACGCCCTCCGCGATTAGCCTTTCGGATGGCTTCGAGGAGTTTGCCTCCCCACCGGATCCCAACAGCTTCACGGGTACGATTCTGTCGCAGAACCCGAATTTCAAACCCGGCGTGGTGCAGCAATTCAACGTTAACGTGGAGCACCAGATCCCCGGTGACATAGTCCTCACAGTAGGCTATGCCGGGTCGCGCGCCGCACACATCTTGATCGACGGGAATAACCTCAACGTTCAGACACCCAATGCTTGCGCTGGAGGCCCAGCTGAGGTTCCTGGATATACCTTGGGGTGCGGCCCGGGAGGCGCGTTCATGAACAATCCTTACTTTGGAACGCCCTTCCAGTTCTCCACTATCACAAATATCACCGACCAGGGTGTGGCGCACTACAATTCGCTGCAGGTTAAAGCGGAGACCAAAAACGCCCGCCACGGCCTCTATGGCCTCATCAGCTACACGTATGCCCGGGCGTACGACAACGGCTACGCCGATGGATTGGGCTCTTCCATTGGTGCGGTCTATTATCCGCTGCCCAATTGGAGCAAACTTGACTGGGCCCTTTCTCAAATCAACGTAAACAGCAACTTTACTGCCAGCATCATCTATGACTTGCCATTCGGCCACGGCAAGCGCTTCGGCAGCAGTTGGAGCAATCCGATGAATACCCTGCTGGGCGGTTGGCAACTAACGTTAATAGAGCACATTAATTCGGGCTTCCCTGTCTTTGTCGTGGACAGCGCCAATTTCAGCTCCGGCGTGAATTTCCAGCAGAACGGGAACAGCTTGATTCGCCCGAATGAGGTTTGCAACCCCAACCACGGCTTCCATCAAAGCCTTTCGAAATGGTTTAACACCAGCTGCTTTGCCAGCGCGCCAGCCGGAGAACTCGGCAACGCCAACCGTACTCCTGTCAACGGTCCAGATTTCGTCAACACGGACTTCTCAATCGTCAAGCGCTTTGCGCTGCCGAAAGAAGGCATGGGGCTTGACTTCCGCGCGGAGTTCTTCAACCTAGCCAACCACGCACAGTTTGGGCAACCCAATACAGGCGCTACCGGATATGCCGATATCGAAACCCCGAACTTCGGCTCGATCACTTCGACCGTTGGCAATCCGCGGCTTATACAGTTCGCACTGAAGTTCACTTTCTAGCCATGCACTTGAAGTGCGAATCCCGGTTGTACTTTCCACGACCCACGGCGCAAGCCGTGGGTCGCTCCCTTTTCGGGACGGCTTTCTTGGCGCTCATTTTGTTTGTGTGCGCCGCAACTGCGCAGACGCGGCGGAAGATCATCATCAACCAAGACTGCTCCGGGCCCGGCGGCAGCAACATGCAGACGCTGGCTACACTGATTCAGTCCCCGCAGGTCGACGTGTTGGGCATCACCATCGTCACCGGCAACCAGTGGCGAGACGAGGAAGTGATTCACGCGTTGCGTTTGCTCGAAATCATGGGGCGAACGAATATTCCCGTTGTGCCCGGTGCGGTATTCCCGCTGGTACGCACGCGCGAGGAAGCCGTGCAGTGGCAGGAGCGCTACGGCAAGGTCGGCTACGCGGGCGCATGGGACCCGCGCTGGTGGCATGAACCGTTTGTTGTGCCGCCGCCGAAGGAAGGGAGGCCCACCACGAAGCCGGCAGCCGAGGACGCCGCGCACTTCCTGATCCGCATGGTGCAGAAGTATCCGCACGAAGTGACCATCTACGAAGGCGGGCCGATGACCAACCTGGCGCTGGCGCTCCGCATCGATCCGCAATTCGCCGAACTGGCGCAAGAACTCGTCTTCATGGGCGGCAGCCTGAATCCGGTCACCGACAATCCGGAATTTGTGAACGTGCCGCGACATGAATTTAATTTCTGGATGGACCCGGAAGCCGCCGACGCCGTACTGCACGCCAACTGGCGGAAAATCACCTGCACGCCTGTGGACATTTCGATCAAGACGAAGCTGACGCAGGCCATGGTGGATGAGATCGGCAAGGCCGGCACGCCGCTGGCGCAATACGTGGCCAAATATTTTCTACCCGGTCCCGGCGCGGATTTCATGTGGGATGAATTGGCGGCTGCCGCATGGATCGATCCTTCCATCATCACCAAGCGTGACGTGCGCTACATGGCCGTGGACACAGACCACGGCGCCGCCTACGGCAACACGCTGACTTGGCTCGAGGGTGACAAGCCAAAGCGCTCGCTGCAACGCGTGGAAATCCTGGTGGATGTGGATCTGCCGCGGTTCGACAAAATGTTTGTGGACTTGATGCGCGCGCCTACCCCGCCGCCCGCGGCCCACTAAGGCTTCGGCGAGTTCTCACCCATCGTAAAGATAAACTGTCCCAGCTCTCGGCGTTCGTGATCCAACTGTTCTTTCTTTTTCGCGGAAACTTCGTTGTAGAGCTCGGATTCCTTTTTTGCCTTTTCGGTCTCGCCCATTTGCCGGTAGACTTGCGCGAGCCGCAAGTGCGCCTCATCGGGCAACGGGGTGAATTGCACCGCCTTTTGCAGCGATTCCACGGCCTTGGCCAGTTCGCCTCTTTCCGCATCCAGCAGGCCCAACCTCAAGTAGGCGTCGCCACAGCGCGGGTCGAGCGCGAGGGCTTCTTTCAATTCCGCTTCCCGCGCCGCAAAATCCGGACTGCCCAGACGGCGTTTTTCCAGCGCCGTCGCATAGAAATAGTGCGCCCGCGCATCCTTCGGCCTCAGCTTTGCGTATCGTTCGAACGCCGCCACCCATTCTTTGGGTTCACTCTTCGCCACTTCCTGCACCTTGCCCAGGAAGAGATACGGCCGCGGATCAGAAGGATCGAGCTCGCTTGCCTCCAGCAGCCGGCGCGCCGCCTGGTCGTTTAAATCCTGCGCGTAAGCAGCCGCGCCCATCCCGACCAGCAAGCGCACGGATTTCGGATACATATGGTGCCCCTTCGCGAACACTTCGGCCGCCGGAGCGTCGGCGCGGTGCAGCAACAGTTCGGCGCCCCAGGCGAAGAGATTCTCCTCGCTGGGATCTACTTCAGCGGCGCGCTGATATTCCTTAACCGCTTCCATGGAACGTCCTTCGCCTTCCTTTGCCGCCGCAGCTTTCCCGGCACTCGAATTCTCTGTAGCGAGAGCCGCCGTGTCTTTCGCCAGCGCTTGTTTCGTGGGCAGCGTGACGTTCGAGCTGTGGCCGCCGAGGTTGCTCGGGTCAGTCACGGCGGACACGGTGAATTTCGGCTCATCGGAATATTCCAGGGTCTGCGTTGCATCCTTTTCCGC